>CANAQC010000004.1 GCA_947363765.1 uncultured Clostridium sp.
CTCTTTCAATATTTCATTTTCAATTTACATGTGACATATCTATTTTAAACCTATACTATTATCTATCAAAAATTGCTTTTCCCACTCCTTTATCTATCACAGTAGCAAATATATTTTTTAATATAATTAAAACAATTGGACCAATAAACATACCTAGTACACCAATAACTTTAAATCCTGTATACATAGAAATTAAAGTAAAAATTGGATGAATCCCTATATGATGACTTACTACCCTAGGTTCTGCAAATTGTCTTATGATTGACATAATAATCCAAAGTACTAAAATAGCAATTGCAAGCCTAATATCTCCACTTGTTGCAGAAACTACGGCCCATGGAATCATAGCAGTACCAGAACCTAAAATTGGAAGTGCATCTACAAATCCAATCCCTAATGCAGCAAGAAGAGGATATCCAACATTTAGTCCTATAAATTTAAAAATATATAATCCAATAAGTGATACAATGAATGATATCAATACTAATGTCATTTCTGCTTTTAAATATCCCCCTAAACTTGAAATTAATTCTCTTATATGCTTTCCAATACGTTTTACCCATTCCTTTGGTAAATGATGTTCTAATTGATCAATCATATATAATTTATCTGTGCACATAAAATATATTGCTACAAAGCAAATGCCTACATAAATAGCAATTGTAGGAATTTCAGTTAATAAATTCATCATAGAAGTTAAAAAATTCTTAATCCAATTTGATATTGTACCAATAAAATCCCATAAAGAATTTTGAATAACATTTGTTACCTCTTGTGGTATTTTTAATTTTTCAAAATTAATATTTTCAATAATTCCTTGTATTTGATTATACGCTATTTCGATATACTGATTTAGACTTTGTAACAAATTAGATGATTCTTGAATTAAAACTGTTATTCCCCATACTAAAAGACTTATTAATAAAATTGATATTATAATAAGAACTATAATTGCACTTGTTTTTCTTGTAAGACTTGTCCTTTTATGGACAAATCGAATAAGTGGTTCTATAAGTAATGATATAATAAAAGCTATTAAAAATGGCATGTAAAAAATAGCCAGTTTAAAACTTAAATAAATACCAATAATACTTAATATTAATACAATAATTCTTTTTGTTACTTTTGTTAAATACCCAACATCAATAACCATAATTTTCCTCTTTTCCTATGTATAATTTTATATTCAGTAAATATAAATAATAATAGAAGTAGATTATCTACTCCTATTATTATATGATTTGTATTTTAAATTATTCAGCATTCTTACTATTATCTCCACATTCACAAATATTTTGTAATGTGTTACATATTTGTTTTTGTCCTACCGTTTTGTCATGATTTGCAAGATCACCTAAAGATAAAATTCCAATAATCTTATTGTTTTGATCACATACAGGAATCCTACGAATTTGAAAATCTGACATTAATTTTGTTGCTTCATCAATTGTTGTATCTGGTTTACAACAACATACTCCACAAGTCATTACTTCTGAAACAGGTGTTGTGTTTACATCTTTATTACAAGATATACTACGTAATATTACATCACGATCAGTTAATACTCCTACTACTTTATTATCTTCATCACAAACTGGCACACATCCTATATGATTATCACACATTAATTTTGCAACTTCTGCCACATTTGTATTTGGAGTACAACAACATACATTTTTAGTCATACAATCTTTAACATCCATTTTACATACTTCCTTTCATTTTATAATACATTTTTAGTTTATACATATTATAAAAAAGTATGTAAGTCTAATTTTTCTAATTTCTAAAAAAACTCAAACATCTAAAAAGTTAGAAAATGGAATTTTTTTCATTTTTAAAATTCTCTTGGTCTTATTGGTCCTCCTGGATTTTGTGGCGGAAATGGTGGACGTGGATTTGGTCCTGGTCCTCCTGGAAATGGCGGACGAGGAGGAAATGGTGGTTTTGGAGGTCTTGGAAAATTACCTCCTCCTAATAATTCTTTTAAGATTAAAATCCTAATTAAATCACGTAAAAAGTTATTTCTTCCACTTATTTGTCTATCTTCTTGTCTTGCATTTTTTGTTTCAATTTTTAAATCAATTTCTATTGCTTTATATACACTTTCTGTCATACTTTCTAATGTTTCATTTGTTATTTGTGTATTTACATTTTTACACTCATTACATATTAAAGGATATATTCTATGGTAAATTTCTGGATATAATTCTTGATATTGGTTGTTTTCTAATTCAACGTTGTTCATTGTTTGTGTTATGTAATAATCATTTGGTGAATATATGCCTTCTTGTCTGTATGTTGGCATATATCCCAATACATTCCTCATATATTCTTCATATGCTGTTTCATCATACATAATAATCCCTCCTATTATTTTGATATACTACAATATGAACAATATATATAAAGTGTGATAAAAAAGAAACAATTTCTTGTTTCTTTATTCCAATTTATTTACTAATTCTTTAAATACATTTCCTCTTTCTTCAAAGTTTTTAAATAAATCAAAGCTTGCACTAGCAGGTGAAAACAGTACGATCTGACCAGGTTTCGCCTTTTTTCTTGCTATTTGAGTAATTCCGTGAAAATTCACTACATTTACAAATTTCCATTTGTTTTCCTTGTCTTTCTAATTCCTTTTCTACTACTTTGTAAATTTTATTAGAAGTTTGACCAATTAATATAAGTGTTTTTACTTTATCAACTATTGGTTTTGCTAGTGGCTCATAGTCTAAATTTTTATCATATCCACCTGCAATTAAAACAATATCTTCATCAAACGATTTTAGTCCTGCTATTGTTCTTGTTGGACTTGTACCTATAGAATCATTATACCATTTTACTCCATCTATTTCTTTTATAAATTCAATTCTATGTTCTACTCCCTTAAAATTTTTAATAGCTGTTACAATTGTATCCATATCAATAAATGATTTGGTTGCAGCAATTGCTGCACATACATTTTCGTGATTATGACTTCCTCTTAAATTAATATTATTTGTGCTAATAATGTGCTTTCTTAAACGATCTTCACATTCTTTAATTACATCATTATCAACAATAACACCATTTTCTAATTTTTCCCTACTACTAAAATATAATACTTTTCCATTTGCATCTTCTTTGCAATCTCTTGTAATTTCATTATCATAATTTAATACTAATATTCCATCTTCTTTTTGATTTTTAAATATGTTCTTTTTAGCTTCTATATATTCTTCATAATCTTTATGAATATTTAAATGATTTGGTGATATATTCGTAATAACTGCTATATTAGGGCTTACCGTCATATTCATTAATTGAAAACTACTCAGTTCTAATACAACAATATCATCTTTTTTCATTTCTCCTAATTTTGTAAATAGTGGGTAACCTATATTTCCACCAAGATATGTGTTATATCCTGCTTGTTTTACAATCTCATAAATTAAGCTAGTAGTTGTAGTCTTTCCATCACTTCCTGTTACTCCAATTATTTTACAAGGTGCCATTTCCATTAACATTTCAATTTCAGATGTAATAATTGCTCCTCTTTTTTCCTCATCCACTAATTCTTTTTGTGTAGGCATACAACTTGGAGAACGAAAAATTAAGTCAAATCCAACTAATTTTGATAAATTGTTTTCACCAAATGAAAATTCAAATGAATATCTTGTAATAATATCCATTATTTCTTTTGGAATTTGTTCAATTGTTCGGTTATCAAATACAGTCACTTTACTAGATAGTTTATATAAATAGTCTAATAATGGAATATTACTAACACCTAATCCGAATAACTGCAATTTTTCGATTATTTAAATATGTATTAAACTCTTTTAATTTCTGATTCAAAAAAATCATCTCCTTGCATTTTATTTCATTTCTTGTGGTAATTTGATATAACATAATAATTTATTTGTTGATTCTTCTACTGTTTTACAGTTTGTTACATCAATAGGAATTGTTTTATCACTTAACTCATAAAAACCTGCTTGTTTTTGCAATTCGTCACGAATTGTTATATGACTTTTAAGTTCTTCTATATTAAGTTTACCATTATATTGTATGCTTTTTCTTTTTACTCGTTCCTCTAAACTTGCTGTTATAAAAAAGTGATAATTCGTTTGTGGATAAATCTTCATAATTGATCTACCAGAAATAATAATATTATGTTCTTTTTTTAAATTTTCAATTAAATTTCTTGCAAAAATAAATAATGTTTCATTTTTCGCTTTTCCTCCTATTTCAGACACAGCTAAAGAGGAATTTTGCGATTGTAGTTCTTCTTCTTGTATTTGATTACCATCCATATAAATTTTTGTTTCATTATTCTCAATTTTTAATTCAATTTTAAATAAATCCATTACAGTTTTTATATCAATTTCTTTTGCTTGTTTCTTTAAATTTTCCAAATTAGCTCCACTTTTCATCATTACATATACAATAGCTCTATACAAATTTCCACCATTTAATAAAATTGTATTTGGTAAAATTTTAACCAATTCTCTACAAATAGATGTTTTTCCAGATCCTACTAGTCCTTCAATTCCAATTACAATATGTTCCATATTTTTCATTCTCCTATACTCCAAATTTATTTCGCAATTTATTATATCATATAATTTAATATGTGTTAAATTTTCTTTATTATTTTTATTCTTCTTGAATATTTTTTGTAATTTTGCAAAAAATATTCTTAATCAAATTTAAAAATGGAGGTGCTTTCATTATGGCAAAGAATAACAAAAACCAAAACAAAAATAAAGAAAATCAAAATAGAAATGAAAACAATAATCAAAACAAACAAAATAATAATAACGAAAACTGTAGATAGTTTTACACAAAAAAGTCCCTTCAAATTATTGAAGGGACTTTTTTATACTAAATACTTTTTTAAGAATCTACCTGTATGGCTTTGCTCATTTCTTACTATTTGTTCTGGTGTTCCTACCTCTACAACTTGTCCTCCCTTATCTCCGCCTTCTGGTCCTAAATCTATAATATGGTCAGCAGTTTTGATTAGGTCTAAATTGTGTTCAATTACGATAATACTATTTCCTGTATCTACTAATCTTTGCAAGATATTTACTAGTTTATGAACATCAGCAATATGAAGACCTGTTGTTGGTTCATCTAAAATATATAATGTTTTGCCTGTTGGTTTCTTAGATAATTCTGTTGCAAGCTTTACTCTTTGTGCTTCTCCTCCTGATAATGTTGTTGATGGTTGTCCTAATTTAATATAACCAAGTCCTACATCATATAATGTTTGAATTTTGGTTTTAATTCTTGGTATGTTTTCAAAAAAGCTAAGTGCCTCTTCTACTGTCATATCTAAAACATCAGCAATACTTTTTCCTTTATATTTTATTTCTAATGTTTCTCGATTGTATCGTTTTCCATGACATACTTCACATGGTACATAAATGTCTGGTAAAAAATGCATTTCAATTTTTAAAATTCCATCTCCATTACAAGCCTCACATCTTCCCCCTGCCACATTAAAGCTAAATCTTCCTTTTTGGTAGCCACGTAGCTTTGCTTCATTCGTTGTTGCAAAAATATCACGAATCATATCAAATACACCTGTATAAGTTGCTGGGTTAGAACGTGGAGTTCTTCCAATTGGAGATTGGTCAATATTGATAATTTTATCTATATTCTCAATTCCCTTTATTTGTTTACACTTACCAGGTTTTTCATTAGAACCATATACTTCTCTTGCCACCGTTTTATACAAAATCTCATTTACAAGTGTACTTTTACCTGAACCAGATACTCCTGTTATACAAGTAAATACGCCTAGTGGAAATTTTACATTGATATTTTTCAAATTGTTTTGCTCAGCTCCTATTATTTCAATTGATTTTCCATTTGATTTTCTCCTTTTTTTAGGTATTATAATTTTCTTTTTACCGGCTTAAATATTGCCCTGTAATTGATGTTGAAATTTTTTTAATCTCTTCTGCCGTTCCTTGTGCAATAACATTTCCACCATGTACTCCTGCTCCTGGACCAATATCAATTACTTGGTCTGCTGCATACATTGTATCTTCATCATGTTCTACTACAATTAATGTATTTCCTAAGTCTCTTAATTTTTTTAATGTAGCAAGTAATTTATCATTATCTCTTTGATGTAATCCAATACTTGGTTCATCTAAAATATATAATACACCTGTTAATCCAGAACCAATTTGTGTTGCTAAACGAATACGTTGTGCTTCTCCACCAGATAAGCTTCCTGCTGCTCTTGATAATGTTAAATATTCAAGTCCAACATCCATTAAAAATTGTAATCTTTGGTTTAGTTCTTTCATAATTTGATCTGCAATCATAGCTTCTTTTTTAGTTAATTTTAGAGAATTTAAATATGTCTTTATTTTATCAATTGACATATCTGTTAATTCATTAATGTTTTTATCTCCTACTTTAACAGCTAATACTTCTTTTTTTAATCTTGCGCCATGGCAAGTCGGACATGCACTATAACTCATATACATTTCATAAAAGTCACGCATACCTTGTGATTTTGTTTCATTATATCTTCTATCTAATGTTGGTATTACACCCTCAAATGGTGTTTTAAACTTTCTTGTTCCTGCAGCAGATGTATATTCAAAATCAATTTCTTCTGTTCCTGTTCCATATAAAATTTTCTCAATAAAATCTCTTGGTAGTTTTTTTATTGGAACTTTAATATTTACTCCATAATGATGTGCTATACTTTCAAAATACATTTTTGCCATAGTATCACCTTTTTTCATTGTACTTGCTCCAAAGGCTTTTACTCCATCATATAAAGTTTTATTTTTATCTGGTATAATCAATTCTTCATCCATTTTCATTAAATATCCAATACCTGTACAAGAAGGGCATGCTCCTACAGGGTTATTAAAAGAAAACATTCTTGGTGATAATTCTGGAAAACTTATTCCACAATCTGGGCAGGCATAATTACCACTAAATATTTTTTCTTCTTTTCCAACAATATCTATTAATACTAACTGATTTGCATGTTTCATTGCAATTTCTACTGATTCTGCTAAACGATTTCTAATATCTTCTTTTATTACCAAACGGTCTACAATTATTTGTACTTTATGTTTCTTTTTTCGGTCTAATTCTAAATCATCTGTTAATTCTACAGTTTCTCCATCAATTCTTGCACGAACAAATCCTTCTTTTACAAAATCGCTCAACAATTTTGTAAATTCACCTTTTCTATCTTGAATAACAGGTGATAATACTTGTATTTTGGTTCCTTCTTCTAATTCCATAATGGTATCTACTATTTGGTCTATGGATTGTTTTTCAATTTTTTTGCCACAATTTGGACAATATGGAATCCCAATTCTAGCATATAGTAAACGGATATAGTCATATATTTCTGTAACTGTTCCTACTGTAGAACGAGGATTTTTTGAAGTTGTTTTTTGGTCAATTGAAATGGCTGGTGATAATCCTTCTATTCGTTCTACATCTGGTTTTTCCATTAATCCTAAAAATTGTCTTGCATAGCTAGATAAGCTTTCTACATATCTTCTTTGTCCTTCTGCATATAATGTATCAAAAGCAAGAGATGACTTTCCGTGAACCTGAAAGTCCTGTAATAACAACTAGTTTATCTCTTGGTATTTCTAAATTAATATTCTTTAAATTATGTTCTTTTGCTCCCTTAATTACTATTTTATCGTTCATTTTAACCCCCAAACATGTATGTACTTTTATTATTAATACATGTAATAATTATTATACTATATTTATTTGTTTTAAACAAGTGTTTGTTGAAAGTTTTTTGATTTATATGTGTACATTCTTAAACATTACTATCATATGTTCTCTTATTAATTCTCTACACTATTCTAATTTATTGTGCTTCTATTCATTTGTGGTCTTCTGTTATGCTACTCATATAGCATTCTTTATGTATCTCATATATAATTTTATGATAAGTTTACTTTATTACAATAATTAAAAAAAGACAGGAACAAGTCCTGTCTTTCCTTGTCTAAGCAGTAAAATATCGCTCATACCGACCTGAATTATGACCATCTACATCGTCTGGATCAAGCTGATGAATCTGCATTCCCGTTGGACAAATCATGCATCCTTTTCCGTCAATATGTTGATAATTTTTCTTCGCATTATCGATACAATCTCTGCAAATCTTGTTTAGTGTTTCCAACTGCTTAACCTCTTCATCTGTCATTTTTTGTCTTGCCATTCTTCTTTCCTCCTACAAATTTTTATACTTATATTTTAACACTTTACGTAACATTTTGCAAACTTTTTGCAGGTATTCCTACTAATGTAACATTATCTTCTACTGATTTTGTTACAACAGCATTTGCACCAATTTTTACATTGTTACCAATTTTAATTGGTCCTAGTACTTTTGCACCACATCCTACCATTACATTATTTCCTAAATCTGGATGTCTTTTATATTTGTCTTTTCCTGTTCCTCCTAAAGTTACCCCATGATATATTGTACAGTCATTTCCAATAGTTGCAGTTTCACCAATAACAATACCCATTCCATGGTCAATAAACAACCTTCTTCCAATTTTTGCTCCTGGATGAATTTCAATTCCTGTTAAAAATCTTGCAATTTGAGAAATTAATCTTGCAATAAAAAATAATTTATGTCCGATAAAAAAAATGGCCTAAACGATAAAATAACAATACATGAAATCCTTGATATAATAAAATTACATATAAAATATGTTTTGCTGCTGGATCTTTTTGTTGTATATTTTTTGCATCTTCATATAATTCTTTTAATACCTTCATACCTATCACCTAATTTATCATATGAAAAAATAATATATTTGTTTCATAAATTGTTTGTTTCGCATATACTATCATTAAATTGTTATAAGGAGGATATTTATGTGCGGTTTTGTTGGATTTGTAAATCTAAAACATGATTTACAAAATAGACGAGAAATTTTAACACGTATGACAAAAAAACTCTCAAAGCGTGGTCCAGATGAAGAAAATTTCTATCTAGCACCTGGAGTTAATTTAGGGCATCATAGATTAATTATTCTTGATGCAAAAAATGGTAGTCAACCCATGAGTGAAAAACAAGGTGATAATACATATACTATTGTGTATAACGGTCAATTATATAATGCAAAAGAACTAAGAGAACAATTACAAGAAAAAGGATATACTTTTAAAGGATATTGTGATACAGAAGTTATATTAAAAGCTTTTATAGAATGGCGGAACCGATATTATTAAAAATTTAAATGGTATTTTTAGTTTTGCTATTTGGAATGAACAAAAACAAGAATTATTTTTAGTAAGGGATCATTTTGGCATAAAACCTCTTTATTATAGTATTTCAGAAAACAACTTCGTTTTTGCCTCTGAAGTAAAAGCTATTTTAGAACATCCTTCTATCGAAGCAAAAATTGATAAAACTGGAATTTGTGAATTATTTGGCATTGGACCTTCTCATACCCCTGGTACTTGTGTTTTTAAAGATATTTATGAAGTAAAACCTGCCCATTTTTTAATTTATAATAAAGATGGTTTAAGAGATGAGGAATATTGGAAATTAGAATCTAAACCTCATACAGACAATTTTGAGAATACATGTCAAAAAGTACATTTTTTATTAGATGATGCTATTAAAAGACAATTAGTATCTGATGTACCTCTTTGTGCTATGCTTTCTGGTGGACTTGATTCTAGCATTATTACTGCTTATATTTGTAATTATTATAAACAAAATAATCTACCAAAACTAGATACATATTCAGTAGATTATGTTGATAATGATAAAAATTTTATAAAAAGTGATTTTCAACCAAATTCTGATAATGAATTTATTAAACTTATGTTACAACATTTTGATACAAATCATCATAAAATTTTAATAGATACTCCAGAACTTGCTAATGCATTAGAAGATGCGATGATTGCAAGAGATTTTCCTGGAATGGCAGATGTTGATTCTTCTATGTTACTATTTTGTAAAAACATTCGAAAAGGTGCTACTGTTGCAGTTTCGCGGAGAATGCTCAGATGAAATTTTCGCAGGTTATCCTTGGTTTTTCCGTGAAGATGCTCTAAAAAGCAATACCTTCCCTTGGTCAATTGCTATTTCTGAAAGACAAAACTTATTGAATTCAGATATTAGTAAACAAGTAAATTTGAAAGAATATATTGATTTCCGTTATCATGAAAGTTTAGATAAAGTAGAAATTTTAGACTGTGATTCAAAAGATACAGCTGAAAAAAGAAAAATTTCTTATTTAACATTAAATTGGTTTATGCAAACTTTATTAGATCGTTCTGATAGAATGAGTATGTATAATGGTTTAGAATTAAGAGTTCCTTTTTGTGATTACCGTTTAGTAGAATATATGTGGAATGTTCCATGGGAAATAAAAGCATTAAATGGTAGAGAAAAAGGATTACTACGTTATGTAGTACGTGATTTACTGCCAGATGAAATTGTAAATAGAAAAAAGAGTCCTTATCCAAAAACTCATAATCCTAATTATTTAAAAACAGTAAAATACATGTTATCTAGCATTATGAGTAAAAAAGATGCTCCTATAAATCAGTTATTGAATAGAAATTATATTTTAGAAATTTTAGAAACTGATGGAAATGCTTTTTCTCGTCCTTGGTTTGGTCAATTAATGACAGGTCCACAGCTTATGGCATATCTTTGCCAAGTAAACATGTGGCTTGAGAAGTATCAACCAAAGATTGAATTGTAATATAGATAAAGAGGTCGCAATTTGCGACCTCAATTGGCTTACCTTATTACATACTCATACATCTTTCTAGTTTTGCATATTGTTCTGGAAAACTTTTCCTCCTCCCTTTCATCTTTCATCTTTGGAGTCGGATTAAGCTTGTTTACCACAACATCCAATACACATGCTGACATTAGTATTGTCAGTGCAATTGTTGTTACTGCTATCATGTCATTTCCTCCTCTTTTTAAACTGAGCCATTGTTAAGCCTGCTACAAGCTTATATTCCATTTTATCCTTATAAACTCTTGGCTTCATAACATCATAAAAGGAGTTTCCTTTGTTTAGTTTTCGTATGTCTTCTCTTTTTTTCATCATTACCTCCTGCCATTTGGCTTATGATTGTTAATAGTTTCATCTATATAAACTTATCTTCATACTGCTAAGATAAGAGGTTTTTCTACTAAAAATTATATTACTATATTAACATAATTTTACTGCAATTTCAACTAAGTTTACTTATTTCCCTTGTGGCAATTTGTTACTAGCCATTTTTTTACTTTCAGTTTTTACTCTTCTTTCTAATTTTTTCAGGTCTTCTGCTGGTTTTAGATTTTCTGGTTTGATTCCTCTTTTATTTAGCATACTTCTTACACTTAAATTATTATCTATATGCTCACCTGTTATGTTTTCCTCTCCATACATATCTTTTTCGGTAACATTATAATTCGTCATTTCTGTTGCTAAGTTTTTTGCAGCTATTGTTAATGTTGGTAAAAAATCTGCAAGTGGTCTATTTTCTTTTACCCCATATTTTGCTTTCATTTGCATTGTATTTAATCCGCCAAATAAGGCTGAATCTCCTTTTGAACGAATTCTTGCAAAACCTAAATCATCTACTCCTCTTTCATAAATATTTTTTGATAACTGTTTTTCTGATTCTTTTAATTTTTCTCTTGCTTCTAATCTATTCATTAGTTTTATTCTATCTTCTATTATTTCTTGTTTTCTAGTTTGTAATGCAAAATAGCTTTGTGCAAATGCTATTTCTTCTTTTTTAGAATCTCCATTTTGAGCAATTAAGTAACAAGCATATCTTGTTAGCATATAATCTTGCAATCTTCTATTTGCACCAGAACCTATTTGAACCATTTTCGTAACCTCACGAAAATGGTTTTCTACACTTATACCAGCATTTTTACAAGATTGCATTGCTTTCTTAATAGCTTCAATAAAATTTTCCCATCTTTTATAACCAAGCTGATTTTGTAAATCTCTAGCATACCAAAATTCTACATTTTCATTTTCTTCTTTGTTAATAATAGCATCAAATTTTTCTTTTAACTCCACTATTTTTGCTTTTTTAAATTCCATACATATCACTCCATATAAAATACTCATAATAGCATATTTGAAATTGTATATTAGTCTATTTATTATTACATTTATTTTATGAATTTATATGATATTATTGTATTTACATTTTAAAACATCTGTTTTGTATTGTCAAGCGATTTTTTATATCTTATTTAACTTATTAAGTATTATCTTTTCCATTACTTCTTGAAATGTTGGTCCATCTTCGCTAAAAGTTTGAATTAATTTGTATTCATCCTTTTTCTCTTTTTTATTTTCGCTTTCTTCTTTATTCGTAATATTATTTTCCTTTTTTTGTATTTTTAGTTAACCACAGTATTAATTTTTGTTATTTTCACATTACTTATTAAAAAACGCCTATTTATCATTTTTCGTCTTTTCTTACATTCTCTAAGCATATTGTTTTGTGTTGTTTTCTGACATCCAATGGAAGAACCTAAGCTTATGGCGTACTTGTGCCAAGTAAATATGTGGCTTAAAAAGTATAAGCCAAAGTTAGAATTATAGCATAGGTAAAGCGGTCGCAACGCAACCGCTTTAATACATTTCCCATAAAAAATTATTTAATCTCAATTTTATTTAATATTTTTGCAAATTCGTTTGCATTTATATATCCAAACTGATACAATCCATGCAAAACTTCTTTTTTTACTTCAACTGACAATCCTTCAATAAAGTATACACCATATTGATAAACAGCTATTATTGTTTTCCCTTTTAATATTAAGACTTTTTCATTGTCTTTCACTTTTATTAGCTGTATATACATTTTACCTTTTATATTATATGTTCGCTTAAACTTTTTGTTTATTAAACATTCCTCATAAGCACATTTTTTCATCCGTTCTCTTATTTTTTTGGGATTTCCTTCCATAAAATTCATTCTTTTATCATTTTCACATATTCCTAATATACGACAATTATCTTTACAGTATAAAAGAGAGTGAATACCTTGGTTTACATATACTTTTTCAATATAAACTTTTAATGAATCTTTCATATTTTTATTTCCTCCTTTTAACAATTGTTATTGTGTTTATTATCTATAATGAATCCAGCATTGATGTTACACTGGAGGTTTTTTTACTAAATTTCATACTATTATATTAACATAATTTTGATAACATGTCAATTAAACTTGCTCATTTTCTCTATATATTCCATATCTTCTATTTTAGAAATTGCAAAACATTTCTTTCCTAAATCCTTTAAAGATGCTCCTATGTGATATGCATCATAAATTTGCCCATTGAAAAATATTTTTTGTTTAAATTCTTCTTTCTTATATTTTTCTAGTTCATCAAACACTACATCAAATCTTTTATCATGTTCTAATAATTTTGTTTTTATACTTTTCTATGTTGTCCTTTTCCGTTTTTGTTTAAGATCACAAATTGCGACCTTAGAGAATCAAATTGCTTTTCTATCTTTTTCATCTAATTGAAAACAAAAACTTTCTGGAAACCTCTCTATATAATAAAAAATAAGAATACAAAAAATGTATTCTTAAATCATTTTAATAACTTCTTCTTTGCTTTTTACTCCAACAGATTGTGTTTTTAATTTTCCATTTTCAATTACTACTAATGTAGGAATGCTCATAATATTAAATGAACTTGCTAAATTTGGTTCTTCATCTACATTAATTTTACCAACCTTTGCTTTTCCATTTAACTCTTTTGCTACTTCATCTACAATAGGTGACATCATTTTACAAGGTCCACACCAACTTGCCCAAAAATCTAATAATACTGGCAAATCTGATTTTAAAACCTCCTGTTCAAAATTTTTACTTGTAATTGTAAGTACTTCCATTTTTTATCCTCCTTTTTAATTATTTTTTAAATATTTTATAACTGATAATCCAGCAGTAGCCCCTTCATAAACTGCTTTCGCAATTTGTAACAATCCTCCTGTACAATCTCCACAAGCATATAGTCCTTTTACATTTGTTGCCATATTTTCATCAACAACAATTTTATTATCTTTAGTAATTGCTCCAATCTTTTTTGCTAAATCTGTACTAGAAGCAGTTCCGAATAGCAATAAAAAGCCCATCTAATTTTAAATCTGTTTCATCTTTAAAATTTATCTTTTCTAGTTTTATATCTCCTCTTAATTCTTTTATTTCTTTTTCATTAATTTGTATATTACTATCTAAAAAAGAACGATTTTCTACTAATTTTTCTCCATTTGTTAGAATTGTAATTTTTTTAGCAATTGGTGAAAGTATTTTTGCTTCTTTTATTGCATAATCCCCACTACCTAGCACTCCTACTTCTTTTTGTCTATAAAAAAACGCATCACAAATGGCACAATAACTTATTCCCTTTCCTTCTAACTTTTTTACCCCATTTATCTTTGGAGTACTGCGGTTTGTTCCCATTGCAATTACTAATGCTTTTGACTCATAACTATGATTTCTTGTTTCTATATCATATTTTTCTCCATTAAAGCTAACTCCAATAACCTCATCTGTATCTATTACAATATTTAATCTTTCAGCTTGTTTTAAACCATTTTCTAATAATTCTTTTCCAGAAATAGTTTCAGAAAAACCATAGTAGTTATCAATTGCTTTTGTTTTATCAAGTGCACCGCCCATCTTTCCCAATTACTAAAACTTCTTTTCCTGCTCTTTTTATATAAATTGCAGCTGAGATTCCAGAAGGACCTTTACCTATTACAATTGCATCATACATTCTTTTCTTTCTCCTTTAATTTTTTAGCCTTATACTTATTAATATATGCACATATATTACAAATAATGCTTTGTATTCCTATAGTAGAAATAGGCATTAAAATGATTACATATGGCAAAATATACCTTGATTTTGCTTCCCAAAGAATGTGAAAGAAAAATCCTCCCAAAAATATAGTAGTTAGTAATATAAAATTTAAATTTATATCTTTTCTATTTTTTAATATAGCCATTAATGCTCCAAAAAATACTAATAAAACAATTGCTTTTTGAAAAATTCCTAATGCTTTGTTTATTTTTCCTTGACAGATAGATAAAAATATAGCATCTTCATTCATTAATTTTAAAAATTCATCGTGATTATTTGCTTGAAAAGGAAGATTATACCATATATCCCCAAAACCAACTTCTGACCACATAGATATTACTTTTTTACTATAAAATTTTATAGTATATAATGGGCTTTTTATAAATTCAAATACTCTTTGTTTAATCTTTTCTGGATAATACGTAGATGCTTCATCTATATTTTCCCAAGCATAATCCATTGTAGAATTATACCATCCATTTTCTCTTGACCCCTCATTCATTCCCATATAAATATATGCAGTAGTAGGAATTGACCTATGTTTATTTAATTCTAATTTGTTAGAAATTACATTTTTCAAAATAGTATTTGGTAAAATAGAAATAAGTATAAATACTAATATTAGTAATATCTTTTGCCAATCTTTTTTTCTTAAAAAATCTAATATTAAATAAATGATTATTGCTAATATAAATATTAAATAATTTGATTTTACAATATAACTAATTGAAAGCAATATAGATGAAATAAGCAAATATACTATTTGTTTCTTATCTACATATTTCATAATCATATATGTTCCTAAAATAGCAAGCATTAGTCCTATATAATCCCCATATACAAATGAACTTAGTAAAATTAGTGGTATAAAAGTAAAGCTTACCAAAAAATATAAGTATTTATTAAAAGAATATTCCTTTAAAAACTCTTTCATAATTAAATATAAAAATGTGATAGAAATAATGTTACATACTATATTTAAATATTGTATAATTCTATAATCAGTAGAATGAAAAACTTTATAAACTGTTGTAATAAAATATGTTACTCCTATTTGTTGTGGATTTCTTTCTAAGTACTCACTATTTTTTAGTTCTTCTTCATTTCCTTCTACAATAATCTTAGCAATTCTATTAACTTCTTTTTGATCTGCTACTGGTTCTATTTTAGTAGTTTGTAACCAAATTAAATTTACAATAATATATATTAAAATAGTACATACAAATAGAATTATTTTTGTTCTTTTTGAAAATTTTATTTTTTGTGTAAATACTCCGAAAAGATAAAATAATGCCTATAACAAATATACTTATAGTTAGTGAAATTGTAGTTATTTTGTTTATGTTGACTTGTTCTGAAACATCATTTATAATGTTTGATGTAAAAAACAAATTTGAAATAGCTATAAATCCTATTGTTAATATTGCTAATATAATTACTATACTTTCTACTATTTTTTTTATCATTTTGTATTTTTCTCCTAAAATTTTATTTAATATACATATAAATGTAATGTATCTTTTTTTATTATAACTTGTTCTTTACTATAAGAATTCCATTGCTTATCTATAAAGTATTGTTCATAAATTTTGTTGTCTTTTTCTATTTCTTTAAATGTTTTACCTAAATAATGCTTTAAATATGGTATCCTTGACCAATTTGGATATAGTGCTTTTACATTTATATCTCCAATTGCTTTTATATTAGGATAAGTCCAATTTCCTCCTGATTCATTTTCATAAAATGCTACTTTTGTTACTATTTGTCCTGTACTTTCTTCATATTGGTTTATTTGTTCTTTTATTTGAAGTGCTTGATATTCATCTAAATAGTTTACAATGTAGTGATCTTGTATTATTGTTTGGAAACTTATATATTGAACTATTAGATATATTATCATTGTTATAAGTATTATCTTTTCTAACTTCATATTCACTTTATAGTTAATAAATAAATATAAAATTAATATTCCTATAATTCCAGCAAATGCATAACTACTTCTTGGTACAAACCAAATAGATTCACTAGCTTGCATAAATTGTGGTAATATTGTAGTTATAAAACTCCCAATTATTATATAACAAATAGCTAAAAAAGATAAAAGTTTTTCTTTTTTTGTTTTTTCATATTTTATAATATAATATAAAATAGTTACTAATAGTACTCCTATTATCGTAATAAATAAATATTTAGGTATTATTGAATATGTTAGTAACATCTGTTTTGTTCCAAATATTATATTTTTTATAGTTAAGTTTAAATTAAATTCTCCAGCTATTCTATTATTTATAAATATGAATTTTACAATTGCATAATTTATAAATGCTGGAATTCCATAACAAAGTGCAGTTACAATATTATTTTTAATAAAAGACTTAAAATCTTCACTATATTTTAAAATGTATATAATACTTAGTACAACAAAAAGTGCTACTGTACCTTGATAAGAAAAATTAGCAATTATCATATAAATAAAGACTAAAACAAGTGATTTCCTATTTTGCTCTTTTAAATATTTAGTTAACTGTTCAAATGCTAAAACATTTAGAAGTACAGAAAATAACATTATTCCTTTTTCAATATATAAAAATAATTCAATTGAAAAAACATTAATTAATATTAATACTGAAATAAGCATTGAAATACATGTGTTATTAATATCTTTTATAAAAATTTTGAATAATTTATATATAGAAATACTTAAACATATAATAGCAAGTACAAAAGACAATAAATAAGTAAAGGTATTTCCAAAATGCAATAATCTTACTATCATTTGACAAATTCCTGTTACAAAACGACCTGATGTAAAAAAATGCTCTACTGTAACTTTTGTACTATTTTCAAATACAGTATAAGTATCTGTTGCATATTCTAATTTAAAAAACATTCCAAAAAATATTATGACAATCATCATAAATAGATAAAATTTTTTATCTATTAACATTTCTTTTAATTTATTCATTATTCCCCTCTTTATTTAATTTTTTGTTTTATCATTTTGTCAATTCCATTTCTTTTTACAATTTTCATTATTCCAGATTTTTGTAAAAAACTTATAAATGTTCTCCATAAAGGATTTGTCCATAATCTGTCTTTTAAGTATTGAAATCTTGCATTTGTTGAATCTATTCCATATGAACGTTTATCTACTTGATTAAATATTACTAGATATTGTTTATATAATTCTTTGTTTTGTACTACTACTTCTTTATCAACTTTTGTTCCATTATTTATTAATTTTTCAATTTCAGCATTAAATGTTTGTACCATATTTGTAATTGAAAATTCGTTTTCTACTTTTTTTCTTCCATGTTTACACATTTTTTCATAGTTTTTAGAATCTAATACATCTTCAATTGCTTTTATATAACGTTGTATTTCTTCTTTTACATAATTATGATTATAAAAATCATCTCTTGCATTTTGGATATTTTGTACTACTCTACCACAATCTAAATCTACTAATTCTTTTTGTCCTCCTACATCTGCTGTTACAACAGGTGTTTCCATTGCTAAAGATTCATAAGTAGTTAATGTAAGTCCCTCTGTTAAAGATACTATTAAATGTATATTAGCTAATTTATAAAATGGTTTGGAATCTTTTTGCATGCCCCAAAAAATAATATTTTTTTCTATTCCCATTTTTCTAGCTAATTTTTTCATATTTGGTAACTCTGGTCCATCTCCTACTACAAATAATATAATATCATCTCTTTTTTCACATAATGCTTTTAATAAATGTATTACAAATAGTGGTCTTTTTTCTTCTACAATTCTTGCTAAATATAATATTACTTTTTTTCCTTCATATTTTTCTTTTAATTTAGTAATTTCTGGATAATCTTGTATTAAAACATCTTCTTTACAAAATTCTTTAGGATTTACACCAATATAAACTGTTTGCATATTTTCATTGGTTCTACCCATATCATTTTTCATAATATCTGCTACACAGTTTGTACAAGTATATGTTTTATCTAATATTTTAGAAAGTGCTGTTGATTCTCTAGGGTATTCTCCATTTCTCCAACTCCAGTTTTCACAATGTATATAATCTGTAAAAATAACTTCAGGAAATTTTGCTTTTAACCAAGGTAATACATAATATCCATAAAAACTATTTGATTGCATAACAAAATCTACATTACGTGAATATATTAAATAATGTATAAAGCTTGCCCAATCTTTTCTATTTAAAAAAGTAGTTAAATCAAAAATAGTAGCATGTCTTTCAAATTTACTTCTCCATACATAATCTGATGGTTCAGTAGTTACAATTGTAATATTATATTTTTCTTTATCTAAACCTGAAATTAAATCATAATTAAATTTATCTGCTCCTCCTACATGAAACCATGGAAAAACAAATAATAAATTCATTTTTTCTTTTTTCTCATATATTGGTTTTCTTTGCCAAGAAAATTCATATGGATATGTGTCATAATCTGGCTTAAAAGGTGTTGGAAATTGGATTGCTTTTATATCCTTTGTTATTTTATCAGCTTGTTTTTTTATAACTTTTCTTGCATATTTATCCTTTTTCTTATCATTATTAATAGAAGATAAAACCCCTCCTGTTTTCTTTTGACGATACCAAAACCCATAGAAATTCATTTTAGCAGGAAAATATCCCTTTTCTAATAAACGAAGCCATAAATGCCAATCTTCATGAACATTTTGATCTACAACATTAAATCCTCCAACATCTAAAATTGCTTGTTTTTTAATTAGTGCAGTTACTGTTAATAAATTTTCTTTTTTTTCAACTTCTACATCAAATTCTTTTTTCCATAAAAATCTTTTTCCATCAAAGTTAGCAAGATCAGAATAAGCCCAAGTAGCTTCAGGATTTGTTTGTAATGTCCAATAAGCACATTCTAACATTGTCTCATCAATTAAGTCATCTGCATCTAATGTAAAAATCAAATCAGTTTGTGCTTTTTGTATAGCTTCATCTCTTGTTATAATACGTCCTTTATTTTCTCTATATGTAATTTTAATTCTATTATCCAATTTAGAAATTTCTTCTAATATTTCTTTTGTTCCGTTCTTGGTTACTTCCATCATCTATAATAATCCATTCCCAGTATGGAAATGTTTGGTTTAATACACTATATGCTGTTTGTTTGATATAATCTTTTGCATTATAAAATGGCGTAATAATTGATATAAGTGGCTCTCCATCATTTTTTGATAATGTATTTTTTAATTCTAATCCTGGCTCATTTGAATAATCAAAATATTTTTCTTCTTCCATAGTACACATCCTTTATTTATATCTTATCTTTATTCATTTTATATTATAATTCCTCTGCAAATCCTTTTTGCAATTTATTAAAAATTAGATATCCAAATATACATGCAATAACTAATATTATTCCTAAAACTAATAAACTTGTAATATCTGGCATTACTTGATTATAAAATATATCCCTATAAGCTCCAATAATATAAGTCATGGGATTAATATTAAGTATCCATTCAAAACCTGTCCCACTAATTGTAGAGGCATTATATACAATTGGTGTTGCATAAAATAGTAATTGAAGTGCAACTCCGATTAAATGTTGAAAATCTCTTACATATACTGTAATACTTGATACAACAAATGAAATAGCAAGTACTAATAAAAATTGTACAATATAGATTAATGGATAAAATAATATATACCAAGTAAGACCTAAACCATAAAATAAAACAAATGCAACAATAATAATAGTAGAAATTAGAAATGTTACTGCTTCACTAATACAAATAGACATTGGTAATATTTCTCTTGGGAAATATACCTTTTTAATAATATTGCCATTTTCCACCATAGTAAAGGCTGCCCTTGTAATAGTCGCTGAGAAAAATGCCCATGGTATTAATCCACAACATAAAAATACTACATAGTTTTTTTCATTGTT
Organism: uncultured Clostridium sp.; assembly: GCA_947363765.1. Lineage (GTDB taxonomy): Bacteria > Bacillota > Clostridia > TANB77 > CAG-508 > RGIG8482. The sequence continues at coordinate 20,791 of CANAQC010000004.1, forward strand.
CTTCATAATTAGAGGAAATACTATAGCATATACTAGAATTTGTAATAATGGATTTAAAAATGACCATAATACCCCTAAAAAAGAATTTTTATATTTCCCTCTAATTTCTTTTTTTACACTTGTTTTTAATAATTCTCTGTAATTATATAATCCTTTAAATACGTTCATTTTTTCACCTTTCTTTATATATTTTACTTAATACTTTTATGTTGTTATTTTTATATATTCTTCTACTACTTTATTTGTATCTCCATCCATACGAATTTTTCCTTCATATAACCAAATAGCTCTATCACACAATTGCTTTACAGATTCCATACTATGTGTAACAAATATCATTGTTTTTCCTTGTTCTTTTAATTCCTTCATTTTTTTTAGGCATTTTTCTTGAAAATGTTGATCTCCAACAGATAATATTTCATCAATTAATAAAATATCTGCATCTACATTAATAGCAACTGAAAAAGCAAGTCTCATATACATTCCTGATGAATATGTTCTAACTGGATTATCAATATAATTTTTTAGTTCTGAAAATTCAATAATTTGTTCTAACCTATCATCAATTTCTTTCTTAGTTAACCCAAAAATAGAAGCATTAAAATAAATATTCTCTCTTCCTGAAAAATCTGGATGAAAACCTGCTCCTAACTCTAAAAGAGAGGTTAACTTTCCATTAGTGATAATTTTTCCTTTGTTTGGATAAATAATCTTTGTCATTAATTTTAGTAAAGTTGATTTTCCGCTTCCATTTACTCCAATTAATGCAACAGCTTCTCCTTTATTAATTGTTAGGTTAATTCCTTTTAGTACTTCTCGTTGCTCTTTTTTATTTCTTTTAAAAAACATTAATTTCTCTTTAATAGTATTTGCTTTATCTAAATATACATTAAATGTTTTATATACATTATCTACAATAATACTTTCTTGTTTATTTGTTTGCATATTTTTCATCCTTTCTAAGTTATATCGCATATTATATCATAAGATTATTGAATGTCAAAAATCTATTAAATTTTTTATAACAATTTACACTCTTTTATTTAAAAACTTTTGCTTTGTTTTTAATTTTCCTGGTAAATATAAAAAAGCAATAATAATTTTATTAGTTATACCTTTTATGTTTTGCAAAATCTGTTTTAGGCTTCTATTTGTTAATACTGCAAATAATATATAATGTTTTATCACATACAACCTTTTTTTAAAACTCACCTTTTTAAAACTTTTTAAAAGTATTTCCTCAAAATATTTAAAATATCCAAATGGACTAGTAGTAAAAGTCTTTAATATATTATTTGTATAACCGGTCTTTTCTATAATCTCCAATTTGAACTGGTTTATTAACACATTTTATTTTATAGTTTTCATCTATTTTATGGTACATTCTTGCTTCTGTTATAAATTTTTCATTATTTTCAAGCTCATGCTTATACTTTTTTCGTACATCAGAATAATAAACTAATACCTTTTCTCCTTTTGTTGCTTGCTTAAAATATAAATCAAACATTGTAGAAACTACTCCTTGAAAGCTTGTACCATCTATTTTTCCATCTTGATTTTGTTTTAAAAAACATATACCATATAGCCCTTCTTTTCTTGTATTTTCAAATTCTTCTTTTATTATCTTTAAAGCATCTTTTGTAAAATAGTCATCTGAATCACAATCTATTATTACATCTCCTGTTGTTAGTTCACAAATTTTATTAATTGCCAACATTTTTCCTTGGTTTTCTTGAAAGTAATACTTTATTTGTATTTTATTTTCATTAATCAAATTTTGTATTATTTGTTTTGTATTATCATTTGAACCGATCATCCATAATTAACCATTCAATTTCAATTCCATAATTTGAATTTTCAACAATACTATTATATAATTTTTCTAAAAGATTTGCCCTATTATATGTAGCTGTTAATATTGATATTTTCACCTTATACCTCCTAGTATTTAGTAAAATAGCACTTTTAAATTATTCATTTAATAAGTTAATAACTTGTTTTATTATATTTTTATTATCATAATCTTTTATATCTTTTTGTATGTTTTGTTTTTTTCCTTTTTGTATAATATTCTTTAATCCTTCATAAATAGCATTTTCATTATTGTCAAATACTATAGCATTTTCATAATCTTGTATTCCTTCTCTTGCTGCAGTATCAGTTATACAAATTGGTTTTTTTAATATTTTGGCTTCTTCTAAAACCATACCATATCCTTCAAAATAAGAAAGCAAACAAAAATAATCTGCATTTTTAATATATGGATATGGATTTTCTCTTTTACCTAATAAATGAAATGTATTTTGTATTTGTTTTGTTTTTATTTGTTGTTCTAAGTTACTTTTTAATGGTCCATCTCCTATAACATAAACATTATGTACTAAGTCCTCTTTTATTAATCTTTTATGAACACTAATAAGTCTATCTATTGCCTTTTGTTCTACTAATCTTGCAACTGTTACAATATTTATATACTCTTTATTAAATACTTCTTTTACTACTTCTTCTGCTTTTTGTATTATATTTTCTTTATCAATATAATTATAAATTACCTCTAATTTTTTACTACATAATTTTGGATAAGTTTGTTGAAATTTTTTACAATTATCTTTACTAACAAAAATTATTTTTTCATATTGTTTATAAACCCTTTTATCTATATATCTTTTTAGTTTTGCTTTTATCCCTTCCCCAAAAACAAGAAAAATATCGTTATGTACCCATGCAATTTTTTTAGTATTTTTATTAGGATACTTAAATAATCTTGTAATTGGTCCTTCTAAAAAAGAAATTTCTATATTATAATCTTTTTTTATTTTTTTATTATATATTTGTCTGCCAAAAAATATTAGATTAAATGAAATCCATAATTTTTTAAATTTACTTATTTCGTCATAACTATTTTTGTACAGATTAATTAAACAAATCTCCTTACTTAATTGTTTTTCTAACTCTCCTTTACCATATAATGTAAATATTGTAATATCATACTCTTGTTTTAAACAATTGACAAGATCTATTAATACTCTTTCTGCACCACCTAAACTTAAACTAGTAATTCCAAATAATATCTTTTTTTTCATATTTATCCTTTCTTTTTAGTTAAGATATCTTCCTTATTTTTATTAACAAACTAGTATTTAATACAATAATAATCATCATTGAAGAAGAATTAAAAAATGTATATCCAGATAAAAATCCAAATGTGAAACTCATAAAACATCCTACTAATATCATTAAATATTCTACATCCATTTGTTTTTTATTTTTTAGTCCTATATAACATCCATAAATAAATATAATTAAGAATGGTACAAAGTATAAAATAAAACCTAATATACCAAAATTAAATAAAAATGCTGGTATTTCCATTTCTAATACAAGCTCTCTAAATTTTGATACATATCCATTCCCAAAAATCATTAGCCCTATATTTTTTTGATTTTTAACTAAACTCCAATTATAAATAAGCTGTTGCATACGTTGATCATTATTTTTAATATCATACTTATTTGCAATTTTATATAAATCTAAAATTGATTGTTTTTCTGCTTCTGACATATATTTTTCATCAATAGTTTTTTCATCAATTTGGTCTTTTATTTTAGATATATCTCCTGTTAAATGTGCCTCTTTTTTTGTTTTTGTATCTATAATATTACTTTCAAGTGCTTTTAAGTGTTTTCTTCTTTGTAATGTAGTAGAACCCCATATAGTTACGCCTACTACCACTATAACTATAGCACAAATACTTGATATTACTACTTTTTTATTTAATTGTACTTTATGTAATATTGCATTTAAAATTTCACAAGTAGCATAAGCAAAAAGAACCAAAATAAAACCAAATAATCCGAACTCTTGTCCCAATTAATGTAGTTAAATAAATACCTATTAAAATTGTTAAAGCTACTATCCAATAACGATATTTTTTATTTTTCACCATATTTATTGTCAAAAATAATGATAATATTAAAATCGAACTTATACTATTTCCTGATTCAAACCATCCTTTATATCCCATACCCTCAATATATGTAGAAGAAGACGTGTTTGTAAAAATAGAAATATATATTGATATAATATATATAGACATAGCAACTAATACACTTACTTTTAATTTTGTTATTTCCTTATTTTTAAAGATATAAACATATATAAACAAATTTAAAATCATATATGAATAGTTTATTAAATATTGTAACTCATGTAATAATCCTCCAAATGCATTATTGGTTAAATTAATTTTAAATAAGTATAAATGAATAAGTACATAAATTGCATATATAACACCCACTATTAATGTTTTGACTTTTATCTTTTCTTTAAAAAACAAGTAACAAATTATAATAATTGGTATTATTGGTCTTATAAATGTTGAAGGAGAGAATTTAGTTTCATATATGTTTCTAAAAATGAAACTTAACATATCTAAAATTGGACATAATACTATAAATACACATAGTACATTTTCTAATGTCATTCTTTGTTTTATTTGTTCTTTCATATAAACTCCTTATATTCTTTTAAAAAATCTGGAATAATCGTGCATAAATTCTATAAGAAATTCTATTAACACTTAGGCAATATCTTTTCTTTAAATTTAAATTTGTATTTAGTATTGTATTTTGTTTCCAATTTGGAAATGTTTCATTTAAAAATAACCATGTTTTATTTAATAATTCTTTTCTTATCTCTTTATTTTTTACTTTTGCAATTCTTTTAAAAGAACTACAAAGTAATAATCTTGTACAAGTAAATTCTAATACTTCTTTATATTTATCATATAATTTTTGATTTTTATAATAGTTTAAAACATTTTCTAATATTATAAATATATCACCTGTTTTTTCATTTTGTAAATTTGCAATTGATGTTTTTCTTTGCACATAATATATAAGATTTTCTTTTACAAAAGAAACTACATTAATATATGGAATTAACTTATAAAAAAACTCTACATCTTCATATTGTAATCCTTTTGGAAATTCTACTTGCGATTTTTGTATCATTTCCCTTTTATATAATTTATTCCATGCAACAACTCTTGCCTTTTCTAACATCTCTTTTTTTCCAGAATAGATTTCTCCTATATCTTTCTTTTTTCTTCCTCCATAAACCCAATAAAAATCACATTCTACTATATCACTATCTTCTTTTTGAGCTTTTTTATACATTCTTCTATAACAATTAGTTTTAGCATAATCATCTGAGTCAAGAAATGCAATATACTTTCCTGTTGCAAGAGGTATACCATAATTTCTTGCATCAGATAATCCTCCATTTTCTTTATAATAATAATGCATATTAGGATATTTTCCGAGTATATTCTTTAATTATATTTGCAGAAGAATCTGTTGAACCATCATCTACTATAATAACTTCTATTTCTTCTAATGTTTGATTTGCTAATGAGTCTAAACATCTTCTTATATATTTTTCTACATTATATACTGGTACAATAACACTTACCTTTACCATTTTCTTCTCTCTTCCTTACTTTATTTTTAAATACCAATTAATATTGATTGTTAATATAATTCTTTTTAACATTTGCTTTAAATTTCTTACCTTTATATTTCTTAACATTTTTCTTTTTCTTATTTGTTTTATATATTGTTTTCTATCTTCTTTTCTAATAGTTTCTAGTTTTAATATAATTGAATTTGTATAATAAATTTTTATATTCTGTTTCGTTTTTTTACTAATGTTTAATTTACTAATAGATTGTAACATATTATCATAATGTAATAAAGCATCTTCAAATTTTTTTATTGTTTTTTCATTGTTACTATTTCTTGTAATGCTATTATTAGTTTGTATATAATAGTAGCCTTTAATATTAGTAGATACTACACTTTTAGCTTGTAATATAACAAGTGGTACAAGCCCAAAGTCCTCATGATATGTTCCTACTTTAAATTTAAAATTGTTTTTTAATAAAAACTCTCTTTTAAATAAGTAAATACAAGCTGAATCAAACATAACATCTTCAAATGCTAGTAAATTAAACGCTGTTTCTCCATCTGTTTTTGAAAATATTGGTCCATCTACTGTGTAACTTGAATTATCATATTTAACATTTAGTTTAAATTTAATAACATCAATATTATCTTTCATATATTTATTTAAGTTTTTAAGTAAATCTTTTTCTATATAGTCATCTGAATCTACAAACATAATATACTCGCCTTTTGCTTTATCAATTCCAATGTTTCTAGTATCTGCAAGTCCTGTATTTTCTTTTTTAGAATAATACTTTATATTTGGATATTGGTTTTTATATTCTAATATGATTTCTTCTGAATTATCTGTTGATGCATCATTAATTATCATAACTTCTACTTCTCTATCTATTTGATTAACAATAGATTTAATACATGTATCTATTTGATTTTTTGTATTATAAACTGGAACAATGATACTTAGTTTCATTTTATTTATCTCCTAATACTCAATTAGATTTTCAATTTTCTGTAATACATTTTTGTTATATTCTTCTGGTAAAAACTCTTCTTTTATTTTATAATCTTGTTTTATCATTTTTTTCATGGCTTCATAAATATCGTTTTCATCTTTTTTAGTAACAATTCCAAAATGGTTTTGTATATCTAATAAAGCATCTGATATATCTGTTGTAATTATTGGTTTGTTTAAAACAAAAGACTCTAAAAATACAACAGGATATCCTTCATAATCAGAACTTAAAATAACTGTATCTGCTAATTTCATATAAGGATATGGATTTTTTTTCATACCCAAAAATTCAATAGTATCTTGCAATTTGTATTCTTCTACTAATTGTTTATATATTTTAGAGTCTTGTCCATCTCCAATAAACCATACTTTAAAATTATATCCATCTTTTTTTAATTGTTGAGTTGCATGTATAATTCTAGTTAACCTTTTTTGCTTTTCATCATGTCTTCCTACATTTATAAAAACATATCCATCTTTTTTTATATTAATAGTTTCTTGAGATAAATTTTGAATTCTTTTATAATCTACTAAGTTGTTGCAAAATAAAACTCTATCTTCCATTTCTGGAAAAATCTTAACAAAAGATTCTACTCCTGCCTTTGAAACAAACACAATATGTGTAAATTTTTCATAATGTAATGCTTCGAAAAACTCTTCTACTTTTTTATCATCTCCATTAAATAATGCTAAGTAATCTGCATGTCCCCATAATGCACAATTTCCGAGATGCTGTTCTTGCTATAAATGATGCAGATAAACTATAGGTTGAATATGCTACTGAGAAATCATATTTATTTTTATGTTTCATACTAAATAAAATACGTTTTCCTAAATTAATCATTTTTCTAATGAGTACTATTTTATTTTTGCTAGGTGTGTATTCAATTATCTTAATTTTATTATCTAAATCACGTAAAAATGGACCTTGTTTTTTTTCTAGTACTAATGTAATATCATATGGTTTTTCTATTAAATTGTTTAATAATGTTACAAGTGATGTTTCTATTCCCCCAACATTCATATCAAAAGCTGAAAACAATATCTTTTTCATATAAAAAGTCTCCTATTTTACTATTTCTTGCTAATTATATCATACTTTATCTGTTTATTAAAACAAATTTAGAAAAAAAAGAGATGTTTTTTCATCTCTTTCTATGTTTTTATTCAATTCCATATTTTTTCTTAAATTTATCTGCTCTACCACCTGTTGTATTTAGTTTTAAGTTACCTGTCCAAAATGGATGACAATTTGAACAAACATCTACTTTTATATCTTTTTTTGTTGATTTTGTTGTAAATACATTTCCACATGCACATGTAATTGTGGCATCTGTATATTCTGGATGTAATGCTTCTTTCATTTTGTATATTCACCTCTTTCTTATAGTAATAAATTTACTAACTAATATATTAACATACTTTTAAATTCATTTCAAGTTCAAGTTAGAAAATTTTTACTTTTTTTGTTGTTTGTTATCATTTACATATTGTGCAGATGAGCTTAATTCCTTTATAAATGGGGTTTTTCTTACAAATTTATATGTAATATTAAATACACAAGCAAAAATTAAAGCAAAAAATAAAATTTTTTTCCATATTTTAGCAGCCATTTTTCTTCCCTCCATTTTTTCTAACTCTATTTATAATTATACTATATTTTCACGTTTTGTCAATAATATTCATTTTTTTGGTTATAATAATGTTAAATAAAAAATTAGATTATAAATGATTTTAATATTAACAATAATTTTAGGAGGATTAAATAAAATGAAAAAATTATACATCTTATTTTTAGCCATATTTTTATTATTTTTTTTAATGGGATGCTCTAATAAAGAGGAAAATAACACTTTGCAAAATACGGCTAATACTTCTTTTTCTAAGATTAGTACTACAATAGAAAATAACAGTATTGAAAATACTGAAAATAATATATCTCAAAATGAAATTAGAATTGGAGCTCATGATACTAGTTCTACTGAAACTAAAGAAGAAGAATTAGCTTCATTTTCAACTAAATTAGGCGGTAAAGATAGCCCTAGAACTAATAATATTTCTATTACTACACGGATTATTAAATGATACTATTGTTAAAAAACGGAGAAACTTTTTCTTTTTGCGGTACTATAGGTGAACCTACTGCTGATAAAGGATATAAAGAAGCGGATTCTTTTGATACAAATCGGAAAAACAGTTCAAACTCTTGGTGGTGGCAATTGCCAAGTTAGTAGCACTCTTTATAATGTTGTTCTACAAATTCCAGATTTAAAAGTTACTGAAAGACATGCACATATTAAACCTGTTCATTATGTAGAAAAGGATAAAGATGCAACAGTTGCATATGGTAGTGTAGATTTTAAGTTTAAAAATAATACTGAAAATGATATTAAAATCTATGCTAATTCTGATTTAAGTAGCGTAAATGTAAGAATCGTAAAAATATAAGAAAATTAAGTGTCCTTTTGTATATTAATTTTTATTTCTATTTTATCTCCTATATAACAATTATAATAATGACAGACCGTAAATTGTCTGTCATTATTACACTTTTATTTTTTAATTGACATAATTTTATATTTTACAATTCCTGCTGGAACTTTCACTTCTATTTCTTCTCCCTTTTTTGCACCAATTAACGCAGCTCCAATTGGAGATTCATTTGAAATTTTATTTTGTGTTAAATCTACTTCTGTTGAACCAACAATTGTATATTCTTCTTCTTCATTAAATTCTAAATCTTTTATTTTAACAGTATTTCCAACTTGTACAGTTTTTGTATCTATTTCAGATTCATCTATTATCTTTGCATATCTTAATTTTGTTTCAAGATTTGCTATTTTTATTTCATTTTCTGCTTGTGCATTTTTAGCTTCATCATATTCTGAATTTTCAGATAAATCTCCAAATCCTAATGCTATTTTTATTCTTTCTGCAATTTCTGCTCTTTTTTCTGTTCTTAAATATTCTAGTTCTTTTTCTAAATTATTGTATCCTTCTTGTGTTAATAATACCTCTTTTTCTTCCATTATAACTTGTCTCCTCTCTTTATTGAAACAATATTTTTTTACATTGACACTATATTAAGATAATTCTAATTTTTTGTCAAGTCTTTTTTATTATTTTTGATATTCTTTTATATTAATTACTCCATTTTTCCCTTTCAAACCAGTAATTCTTACATAATCATCCTCAATCATCTTTGCAATTTCTATTCTATTTCTTCCTATTATCTTACTTTCATAAACTGATTGAATTGGAAAAAATAATTTATTTTGTATAACTTCATTATATTTTATTTCGTAATCTAATATATTAACACCACAAAATCCTTTTGCAGATATTTCTGTCTTTTCTAATATATTTATTATAATTGCTTCACGATTTATTGTAAATTCATTTATCATTTCCTCACAATAATCTAAATTTAAAATTATTTTTGATTTTGAAAGACTTTTTCTTTTATTATTACTAATCATAATAGCAATTCCCATTTGTTCTTCTAGGTATTTTTCTATTCTTTCTAATAAATGAATTTGATTAGTAACAATTCGAAGTGATTTAATACTTTCTGCTATATTTAAAATTAGCTCTTCTTTCTTCTTATCTAATTTACTAATTAATATTGTTACTTCTTGCTCTTTTAATTCTTCTTTTTTCATTTTTGATATATATTCTAAGATATCTAGACTTAAATAGTAAAATAAAGTTTTTCCTTCTAATATTTGTATTTTTCTTTTTTGTAATTCTTCTTTTATAGGATTTAAATTTAAATAATTTGATAATACAACATTACAATTCAGCTTTACTACTAATTTTACAATCATATTTATTTTATATTTTTTTTCTATTTGCTTATATGGTATAATACATATTCCATTTTTAAATAGTGTTAATATACAAAATAAACTCTTTAATCTCCAAATTATATACTTTAACCATTTAGGTAGCTTTGATGTCTCTCTAAAAATTTCATTTATATCTCCTAATTCTTTTAAATAGATAGTTTTAATATTTTTTCACCTCTATTTATTATTATATGGGACAAAATAAAACTTATGACAAAAGAAGCACAAAAAATCAATTTTATGTACTTCTTATATAATCAAAATACTCATAATCATATGGATTTTTTTCATTTTTTAATCCTTTTTCTCTTTTTTCAATTTTCCAATTGCTTTGTACAATTAAAGGAAAATATGTGTCTCCATCAAAATTTTCATATATTCTTGTAATATATAATTTACTACATTTATCTAATAGCATCATATATATTTGTTGTCCACCAATTACAAAGCATTCCTCTGCAGAATTAATGTAAGTATCTAATTCTTTAATATCATATATTACTTTTACTCTTTCGTCTTCTATTGTATATTCCTTGTTTTTAGTTAAAACTATATGATTTCTATCTGGTAACACTCTTCCTAAAGACTCAAATGTTTTTCTTCCCATAATTATAGTTTTGCCTGTAGTTAAATTTTTAAATCGTTTTAAATCTTCTGGTAAATGCCAAATCAATTTGTTGTCTTTTCCAATAACATTATTATTAGCAATTGCTACTATTATACTTAACATCTATTTTCTCCTATTTATTTTTATTCTGCAACTGGTATCTTTCCAAGTTTTACTTCTTTGTTATAATCATAATCTATAATTTCAAAATCTTCTACTTTAAATTCATAAAAATTTTTTGTTTTGTTATTAATAATTAGTTTTGGATTTACATCCATTGGTTTTGCTTCTAATAATTTTTCTACTAATGGTATATGTCTATCATATATATGACAATCTCCTATATTATGAGTTAAAGTTCCTACTTCAAAATTACATATTTGTGCAAACATATATTGCAATGCAGCATATTGCATAATGTTCCAACCATTAGCTGCAAGCATATCTTGCGAACGTTGATTTAATATTAAATGTAGTCTATTTTCTTTAACAATCCACTGTGTCCCAAATGCACAAGGTTCTAAATTCATATCTTTTAAATCTTCATGATTAAATAAATTTGTCATGATTCTTCGACTTGATGAATCATTTTTTAATAAGTACAATACATAGTCTACTTGATCCATTTCTTTTATCCCATCATTTGTTTTAAATTTATATTTTTTAGCAAATTGATACCCATATGCCTTCCCAATAGTACCATCTTCACCTTTCCATTGATCCCAAATATGAGAATTTAAATCACTAACTTTATTTGACTTTTTCTGCCAAATCCATAATATTTCATCAATTGCTTTTTTTACTGTTTGACTATTGTTACGAAGTGTAATCATTGGAAATTCTTTTGCAATATCATATTTATTTTGAACACCCACAATTGAATAATAATTAGCTTCTGTCCCATCTTCCCATCTTGTTCTTACATTTGTACCCTTTGATGAATAACCATGTTCTATAATTTCTTTACATGTTTGTATAAATAGTTTATCTGCTTGTGTCATATTTTCCTCCTATTTTTTAAGTAATATTTTTTAAATTATATCATATTTAACCTTTTTTTCAACAAAAAAGAAGAAATATTTTCTATTTCTTCTTAAATTATATTTTTTATTCACCTTTACCTTCTGGAAGTGTTGGTATATCTATTACAACCTTCATTTTGAATATGCAACTAATTGCTCTAACTAATTTCATGTTTTTAATTTTTTGCCATAAAGTAGGTTTTACATCTACTCTTGTCTCTTCCATATAATTTGCTTGCTCTTTTTCTTGTTGTGTTTGTATTGCTGCTACTACTGCTTCTTCTGGCACTTCCATTGTTTTTACTGTTTCTACTGCTTTTGGCTCTATTACTATTTTTTCAGTTTCTTGAATTGTTTGTACTGTTTGTTGCTCTACACCTTCTGTTTCTGCATTTTCTACTGGTGCAGGAATTACTTTTAGTGCATCTGCTACTTCAATTCCTATAAAACTTAGCGCTTTTGACCTATCTTCTATTCTCTCCATATCTATTTCAATATGTAAATTTGACTCTAAGTTACTAATTCTTGCATGTATTAATTTAATAGCATCATCATAATTTTGTGTAGATTGATTTTTAGCCCTACCAATAATTAGTAATGTATCAATAATATCTTCACCAAATTTTCCTTCCGCAGCCTTTACTTGACCTTTCCATTCTTTATTATCTTTATCTTTATTTTCAACTAATTCTAGTAATTCTTTCAATTCACCAGAAAGTATAATATTTTTTTCTCTTTGACGAATTAATTCCTCAATTTGTTTAGTATTTTCTTCAAATTGATTTGTAGCGTATTCTACTAATCCGTAAGCTGCTTTATATACATCTTTTGGAAAATTCTTCTTTTTTGGATATTCAATTAAGTAAGTTTTTATTGATTCAATTAAATCTTTAAAATAAGAATCTTCATCTAATTGAACAATTTGTTTCTTACTATTTGGATTAATCAATTTTTGCACCTTATCAATGTTTGATAAGATTTTTTCTTGCGTAATTACCATTCTTACGTTTACTATGCCGGTCTTTGACATTGTAAACCTCCCCTCCTTTGTCCTACGTATATTTCATCATTTAAAATTATACAACTTATTATAAAAAACTACAATAGGATTTAATAAAAAATATATTTCGATTTCATTTCAAATCAATTTTATTACAACTTCTATATAAAAGTCAACACTATTATATAATTTTTTTTATTTTTTATTTATTATTTAAATTTAATTTTTTCTTAATCCTCTTAAAATAGAATTATCAAATTCTTTATATAATTTTTGAATATCTATTTCTTCTTTTATTTTTAATTTGTAAATTAAGCTTGAACAAGTTAATCCAAAAATTCCGTGATGCAATTATTTGCGCATCACCATCTATTATCTCACCTTTTTGAATTCCTTCTTCAATTAATATTTCTATTGTTTTTATATATTCTATTACTTTATCTTTACACATAACATTTCTTGGTTCGTGTCCCCAAATTTGACTAAGTACAATGGTCATAAAATCCTCATACTTTGAAATAATTTTTATTTGAATTAATATTATTGCTCTTAATTTATCTATTATATTATCTAATTTTGAAATTTTAATATCAATACTATTTTTTAATAATTTCATTCCTTCTTCTACTAAAAAATTAAAAATTTCTTCTTTACTAGAAAAATGATAATATAAAGTTCCTTTTGCAACTCCTACTGTAGCTGTTATTTCCTCAATGCTTGTTGCATCATAACCTTTTTTAGCAAATAATTTCATAGAAGTTTCAAATATTTTTCTTTTTGTTTTATTCATTAATTCACCTATATTCTTTTTTAATTTTCTAACCACTTTTTATATGCTTGTATTACTTGGTTTCCTACTTCTTGTGGTGTTATTTTAGTAGTATCTACTACTAAATCATAATTTGACATATCATCACGATTTACACCATATTCTTCTATCCAACGTTTTGTTTCTTCTTTATGTCTATATAAAATCTTTTCTTTTGCTTCTTCTATAGTAGAATAACTTTCTGTATTTTTTCTAGCATTATCTTCCAAAGCTCTTTTTACTGCAACATCAATATCCACTTTTAGATACACTTTAAAAGAATATGGAACTGCATACCATCCGAAGTTTTGCATCTATAATTAAATTATCATGTTTGCTTGCATAATTTTCTGCACTTTTCTCAATTTCTTTATCAACATCTGGATGTTCATTTAAATAAACTTGAAATTCGATAATTGACATTCCTTTTTCTTTTGCAAGTTTTCTTACATATTGGCCATTTCTATAAATTTCATATTTTAATTTTTCTTGCAAATAATTTGATAAGGTTCCTTGTCCACTAGCATGATCTCCTGTAATTGTGATAATATGTTTTTTTTCTATTCTTCTTTCTTGCATATTGTCACCTTTCCTTCTGAAATTTCATCTGCAGCAAGAGTTACTACTGATTCTTCTTCCTTATCAGAAAGTGGTTTATCACCATTTGCTAATTGTCTTGCTCTTTTTGCTGTCATAACTACTAGTTCAAATTGATTATTTACCTTTTTTAATAATTCTGTTACACTTGGTTGTACCATCATAATTATTACCCCCTTTTTATTTATTCTTCTATTTCCTCTTTGTCATCTTTTTCTAGTCTACCTGCTACTGTTTCTGGTTGAACAGCAGATAGTATAATATGTCCAGAATCCATAATTACTACTGCCCTTGTACGTCTACCATAAGTAGCATCTACTGCAATTTTATTATCCTTTGCTTCTTGTACCATTCTTTTAATTGGTGCTGATTCAGGACTTACAATTGCAATAATACGATTTGCTGATACAATGTTTCCAAATCCTATATTAATTAATTGCATGTTTTTTCTCCTTTATTCAATATTTTGAATTTGCTCACGAATATCTTCTAATTGTGTTTTTATATCAATAACCAGATTTGTAATTTCTAAACTTCCAGATTTTGAACCAATTGTATTTGTTTCTCTATTCATTTCTTGAATTAAAAAATCTATCTTTTTTCCAATTGGTACATTTTGCTTTATTATTTCTTTAAATTGAATAATATGACTATTTAATCTTGTTAATTCTTCTTCTACAGAACATTTCTCAGCATAAATAACAATCTCTTGGTTTAATCGTTCTTTATCAATAATATCCGTTTTCAAAATTTCTTTTATTCTTGTTTCTAATTTTACTACATATTCTTCTACAAGTCCAGTAGTATATTTAGAAATTTGTAAAACTTTTTGTTCAATACTATTTATTCTATTTTCTAAATCTTCTTTTATTTTGTTTCCTTCTTGTATTCTCATTTCTACAAAATTATTAAGTGCTTTTTGTAAAGCATTTTCCAGTTCATTCCAAATTGTAATTTCATCTTCTACATTTTTAATCATTAATACATCTGGAAATTTTGAAATTTCTATAATTGGAATAATAGAATCAATATCATTTTCTATTGCAAGACTTTTTAATTCTTCAATATATACTTTTGCTAATTCTTTATTAATTTTTATATTTTTACCTTTTGTACTATTATTGTCAAATGTTATATATACATCTATTTTCCCTCTTACAATACAAGATAATATTTGTTTTTTTACCTTCTCTTCTAAATAACTAATACTTCTAGGAATTTTTACACTAATATCACAATATCTATGATTTACTGATTTTATTTCTACATTATATATTCTTCCATCATTTTCATAATTTGCCCTACCAAATCCAGTCATACTGTTCATATTTTTACCTCTTTATATATTTTCTATTTTTTTATTATTTCTTCTATATCATTTAAACTATCTATATATTTCTTTTTGCTTTTTCTATATATAATAATAGATTTTATTATATAATAGATTGCAAATAGTAAAGAAACACTTGCAACATATGAATGAAAGTTTTTTAAATAAACAGTATAAATATAAGTACAAAATAATATGAATATTGCTAAAATTAGTACTTCAATTCCATGAAGTGCTAATTTAATATTTTGTTTTTTGTAACTAACTTCAAATAAAAAAATTGCAAAAATTACAAGCATAATACTAAACACTTTTAAATCTGTTATAAATATTAAAGTTTCTATGTTTAATGAACCTATGCTAATAAAATATAAAAAAGCCATAATAATATTCGCTATTAATATATTTTCAAAAATTTTTTTATTTAATTTATTTTGTTCTTCTTTTGGAAGCTTTTTCTTTCCAAACATTTGTCTTTCTAATTCTTCTATATTCTTATTTAATTTTTGTTCACTTTCTTCTTTTCTCAAGATTTTCACCTACTTCATTTCATCATATTCATACATTAAAATACTTGCTAAAACAATTGGTGCTGTTTCAGTTCGTAAAATTCTATTACCTAATGTTACTATTTTTAAATTTGGTATTTCTTCTAGTATATTTATCTCTTTTTTGGTTATTCCTCCTTCTGGTCCTATTATAACAGCAATTTTTATATTTTCTCTTTTGGGTATTTGTTTTATAACTTGTTTTACTGTTTGGCATTTTTCTTCTTCATATGCTAATAATACTATATCATATCCTATAAGATTTTTATACATATTTTTAATATTTAATACTGAATTAATAATAGGAATCTTATCACGTTTACTTTGCTTTGCAGCAACTTCTGCAATTGTTTGCCATCTCTTTATTTTTTTTGGTTGATTTTTTTCATCCAATTTTACCACACAATTATCCATTTTTATAGGAGTAATTTCAGATACACCCAATTCTGTTGCTTTTTGAATAATCCACTCCATTTTTTCTTGTTTTGGTAATCCTTGAAAAATATGAATATAAATAGATGGTTCTGTTTGTATTATACATTGATTTAAAATTTCTACAATAATACTATCATTTTCTATTTTTGTAATATTAGCATTATATGTATTTGATGTATCACAATTACATACTTGTATCTTATCATTTTTTTGTAACCTAAGAACATTTTTTATATGGTTTACATCTTCCCCTACAATTGTAATTTTTTTATCTTCTATTTGATTATTTTTTACAAAAAATTTATACATGTAATACCTCCAACATGTATTATACCAAAACCATAAAAAAGAGTAAATAGTATTTTTACTACTTACTCTTTTTGTTTTTATAAAAGTCTTATGCTCTTGGATGAGCATGTTTATATATATTTTTAATGCTTTCATCTTGAAATTGCATGTATACTTGTGTTGAAGAAATATCAGAATGTCCAAGCATTGTTTGAATAGATTTTAAATCTGCACCATTTTGTAAAAGATGAGTTGCAAAAGAATGTCTTAATACATGTGGTGTAATATCCTTTGTTATATGTGCTTGATCTTTATAATATTTTACAATCTTCCAAAATCCTTGTCTTGTTAATCTTCTTCCATTTGTATTAACAAATAATGCTTTTACACTTTCATCTTTAATTAATATTGGTCTTGAGTTTTCAATATAATCTGCTAATGCTTTTAATGAAAGTGAACCTAAAGGAATATTTCTTTGTCTTGCACCAGTTTTACAATTTACTAATCCATCTTTTAAATCAACATCTTCTATATTTAAAGAAATAATTTCTGTTACTCTCATACCTGTTGCATAAGCAAATTCTAGCATTGCTTTATCACGAATTCCTTTTAAATCTATATTTTTAGGTTGTTCTAATAATAATTCAATTTCATCAGATGATAAAATACTTGGTGCTTTTTTTTCTACTTTTGGTGATTGAATTTTCTCTGTCGGATCTTTTTTTATCTTCTTATTACGTACTAAAAATTGATAAAAAGAACGTATTGATGCTATATTTCTTGATATTGTAGATGTTTTTTTACCAATTTCTTGTAGGTAAGAAAAATATTTTTTCATATCTTCTTCTGTTATTTTTAAGTAATTCAATTTATTTGAATTTATATATTCTTCATATTGAACTATATCTCTTCTGTATGATTGTAAAGTATTATCTGATAACTTCTTATCCTCCTTAATGAATTCTAAAAAATTATTAATTTGTTTTTCCATAAATATTCCCCTACCCTTAAACTTCATTTTATGTATTTGTTGCACAATTTACATAACACTCTTATGTTATATCAAAATATTTTGAAATTGTAAATAGATTTTCAACTTTTTTTAAAAATATTTTTTATTTTATAGATATTTTGCACAAATTTGTACTAAATTTGTAGAAATATATACTTCAAAAAAAGCTGAAATCTCTAGTCCTATCATTAGTATAAAACAAAATAATGTATGTCTTGTAATTTCTAATTGAATATTTTCTTTTCTTTTATCTTTTACAATAGATTTATATAATTTCATTCCGCTTACTCCTAAAGCAAGTAAACATGGAATGAATACAATATTTTGAATTAGTAAAGAGGTAAAAGAAAATAGTAATCCCTTCCCTATTCCAAATGTTGCAATTATAGAAGATATAGTATATCCTAAGCAAAACCCTCGATATGCGGTTATTCCATAAACAATTGGAATACCAATAACAGTAGAACCAACAAACCATAATATTAATGCTAATCCAAATTTAGATAATAATGTTTGTTTTAATAATTCTATTTGATTAACTTTTGATTCATTTTTGATATGATTAATAAAATCTCCTAAATAAGATGTAATTTCTTCTATTTGAGGCTCTTTTGCATGATTTATAAAAATAATCCCAAATATAAATCCAATTAAAAATAAAACAAGAACTATCGCATATTCTCTTAAATTATTTCGAATATGTGTTAAAATTACTTGTTTTATCTTGCTTTCTTTCCTTTTTCCTATGTTTCTCAATTTATTACCTCCTTTATGTATAAATCAAAAGTTACTTTTTATTTATACATAATGTCTATGTAATAAAATGAGATTTAGAACTTTTACTGTAAATGAATTTATTAATTAATAATTTTTTTAGTCTTTTGTTGATATTTTACCATATACTCCTCCACCACCTGCTTGAATATTTAGTTTTCCTTCTCTTGCAAGTATAATGGTATTTGCAATTTTTTTATTTGTTACTGATTCAATATCATCTTTTGAAAGTTTATGTAATATATCCATTTCTGTTCCAAAATGTGTTATTAATTTATCAATAGTTTTTGAGCCTAGTCCAGGAATAAATGTTAATGGAATTTGATATATATATGGCGGTCTACTTTTAGGACTTTTAGTTTCTTTCTTATCTTTTATTTCTTCAATTCTATCAAAAACCCCCATCGTAATGTTTTTAGAATCACACTCATCACAAGTAGTAACAGGGGCAATTCCTTCTACATTTTTCTCACACTTTTCACAATATGTTCTATGATATTTGCCAAGCTTTGGATCTAAGCCATAATTAGCAATTATCCTTCTTCCTCCTTCTTGTTTTATAGCTTTTACAAATTCTTTAAAACTAATATCTTCTAATAATATTTTGTTATATTCTCTTGCAATTTTCGGAAGTGAATGAGCATCTGAGTTTGTTAAAAAAGTCCTTGTCTCTAACTCTGAAATAGTATCTGCTAAAAAAGTATCAGAACTTAAGCCTAATTCTATAGCAAAAATTTTTTCAAATTTTTCTTTAAAAATTTTTGCTAAACGGTCTGTACAATTACCATAAAAACTTTTATGTGGTGTAAATGCATGTGCTGGAATTAAAATACCATTGTATTTTTCTACAATATCTATTAAATCATAAGCAGATATATTTGCTCTTTGTGAACTTAATGTCATATTCCTTATATGATTACTCATCTGTTTTGAAAAACCTTTTATATCTTTTAAAGTAGGAAAATAACATAAATTATGTGCACTCCCTGTTTTTCCTTCTTCATTTTTTTCTGATGTTTCTATCTCACTACCTAAAATAATACATACTTTATTTTTGTATACAATTCCTCCATCTGGTATTTCATATGCTTCACCATTTTTTAAAAATTCTTCAATATCTTCTATTACATAAGGAGATGCACAATCTATAATTCCTACAACATTAACTCCTTTTCTTTCTACACATTCTTTGGCAATATTTTCAAAATTTAAACTTTTTGCTGCTGTTATTTTTATTGGTTTATTAGACTTACTTCTTCCTATATGGACATGCATATCTGCAAATACTTCGTACATTTTTTCCTCCTTAAAAATTATAGAGGATTACTATGAATCCTCTTTTACTTTTGTATTTTATCTTTCTTCTCCACTAGATGTTCTTTGTTCCATCTTTTGGCTTGTTTTGTATTCTTCTATAACATATTCAATTGGTTCTTTATTATCTAATTTTATATATGGTATATCTAAATTGCCTTTTTGTAAATGTGTATTTGTAATATCTCTATTAAATTGTATACTAGCAATCTTAATTGCCTCTTTTACTTGTTCTGGATCTAATTTATTATATACTCTAGCTAATTTTGATATTCTTCCATAATAAGTTTCTCTATCTAATTCACTCATTATATATTCATCCTTTCTATTGTTTATACTGCTATTTCTTCTGTTATAACAACAAACTCCTTAAATTTATCTAAATAGTAATTATTTTTTCCTTTCATATTACGAAACTCTAATAATACTAATGCTTCATCAACAGGAAATCCTCTTCTTTCTGGTCTATTTAATAGCATACCACCAAAATTATCTACTAATTCTAATATATCACTTTCTTTCTCCCTTGGTTCACTTTCACTATATCTATTTACTTGTTCACAAATCTTGCAAAATCTTTCATCAAAACCTAAACTCTGTAAATATTTTGCTCCTTCTTTTGCATATGACTTAACTTTAGATAAATTTTGAGGATCATTTGATTTTTTACAAAAACATAATAAACATGCTGTTAATACTATATTTTTATCTACATCTTCAATTTCCATATCTTCAATAAACATTCTAGCAAGTTCTGTTTTAAAAATAACAGAATTATCAAAAAAGATATTTGTTCTTTTTTTTAAGTAATATACAATTTCCATTTTCTTAATATAGTCATGTTCTGATAATATATAATCTGCAAATGTTTCCATAGTCTCGCCCCTTTATTTTTAGTCATTTGTACCTACTATATGTTAGTTTAATTATATTCTAAAAAAATATACAATTCAAGCATGTTACACAAAAGATATATTTTTGTAACATGCTTGAATTATTTCTTTATTATTTTAATTTTATATTTTCTCTTTTTTAGATAGATATTTTTTTAAGTTCTTTTTCTAATTGTTCAATATTACCATTATTTTCAATTACAAAATCTGATTTTTTACATATTTCATCTTCTGTTATTTGAATATTTAATCTTTTTTTTGCCATTTCAACACTAATATCATCTCTTTTGCAAATACGTTGTATTTTTTCTTCTTCTTTTGCTATTATTCCAATTACAAAATCACAAATTTGATTTAATTTACTTTCAAATAGTAATGGTGCATCAATTATAATTAGTTCTTTCCCTATTAACTGATTTATCTTATCCTTAATCTCTTGAACTACATATATAAATGTAAGATTATTTAATCTTTGCCTTTTCTCATCACTTTCATATATAATATTTGCAAGTTCACTACGTTTTAATTCTCCATCATTATCTAATATACCTTGACCAAAATATTCTACAATAGATTGTAAATATATACTCCCTTTTTTTGATAATCTTTTTGCAATTTCATCCGAATCAATAATATAAGCACTATATTGTTTTTTTAATATATTACATATAGTAGTTTTTCCTGCTCCAGAAGTCCCTGTAATACCTATAATCTTCATTTTTTCACCCCACTATTTAAATTACTATATTCCTTATTTAAATACTTTTACAAACTATTACTAAATTTTTTTCTTTGGTTTTGGTAATGGTGTAACTTTCTCTAATTCAACTACTATATTTTTACTAAGTTCTGAATCATCAATGTCCAAAACATAATGTTCTTTTGCTCCTTTATAAGGAAATCCAATTTCTGCCTCTTTCATTAAATCACATATTTCTTTTAATTGTTTTACATATGCAGTATTATTGCAAACAATAATAACTGGTTTATTATTTACATATACCATATATTCACCAAACATTTTCTTATATCTAATTTCTCCAACACCACAAATTTGTTCACAAACATATTCTATAAATTCATTTGTTGTTGCCATATTCTCTCTCCTTTAAATAATTTTTTCTATTTGTATCATAGCACAAAAACATATTAGTATCAAGGAATTAAAATAAAATTAAATTTTTTTTATTTTTCTATTGCATAAACATATGTTTGTGTGTTATGCTATTTAAAGAAATATTTGTTTGGGTGATTTTATGGATATAATAGATAAGTTAAAAATATTAGCAGATTCTGCAAAATACGATGTTTCTTGTAGTTCTAGTGGTAGTAGCAGAACCAATACTAAAAATGGTATTGGAAATGGCAAAATTTCTGGCATTTGCCATAGTTGGTCAGCTGATGGAAGATGTATCTCTTTATTAAAGATTTTAATGACAAATGCTTGTATATATGATTGTAAATATTGTATTAATCGTTCCTCAAATTCCACTCCACGTGCTACTTTTACTTCAAGAGAAATTGCAGACTTAACTATACAATTTTATAAAAGAAATTATATTGAAGGACTTTTTTTAAGTTCTGCAATTATTAAATCTCCAAATTACACAATGGAACAATTATATAAAACTATTTACATTCTAAGAAATGAATACCATTTTAATGGCTATATTCATGTAAAAGCAATTCCTGGTGCTAGTACAGAATTATTAAACAAACTAGGTGTTCTTGCCGATCGTATGAGTATAAATATTGAACTTCCTTCTAATAATAGTCTAAAACTATTAGCACCTCAAAAAGAAAAAGCAAGTATATTTACACCTATGAAACATATTTCTACCAATATTGCCATTTCAAAAGAAGAAACTTCTTTGTATGCAAAACGTTTTGTACCTGCACGGTCAAACAACTCAAATGATGATAGGTGCAAGTCCAGAATCTGATTTACAAATATTACGTTTATCTGAAAGTTTATATGAAAAGTATTCTTTAAAAAGAGTCTACTATTCTGCTTATGTATCTATAAATAATGATTCTAACCTTCCTAGTTTAGATAATCCTCCTTTACTTAGAGAAAATAGACTATATCAAGCTGATTGGTTACTTCGTTATTATGGTTTTAAAGCAGAAGAACTTTTAGATGATACTCATCCTAATTTTAATAATTTATTAGACCCAAAATGTGAATGGGCTCTACGCCATTTAGAATACTTTCCTGTTGATATTAACAAAGCTGATTTTTATACTTTACTTCGTATTCCTGGAATTGGAGTTACCTCTGCTAAACGTATTATTAGTGCAAGAAGACACTTTAACTTACGTTTTGACCAATTAAAAGGTCTTGGTATTGTTTTAAAACGTGCAATTTATTTTATTACTTGTAGTGGAACTTATTTTAATAAAGCTAGTTTATTAAATCCATCTTTTATTGAAACCAATATACTTTTACAAGAAAGAAAATCAATACCTATTTTTGATACTGGCAAACAATTATCAATATTTGATAATTTAATTCCTACAAAGGAGGATACCATAAAATGCATAAGTGGAAATTTATAGATACTGCATATATTTATGATGGTTCTTTTGATGGTTTGCTAACTATTGTTTTTAATAGTTACATTTCTAAAACAGTTCCTTCTAGAATTGTAACTTCTGAATTTGAAATAGATTTATTTTGTAACTATACAACATTAAAAACAGAAGAAAAGAAAACAAATCGTATTTATAAAGGTATTGTAAAAAATATATCTTATGATTGTTTATTAACTGCTTATTATACCTACTTATCTAATTGCAATAATAAAGAACTTGACATTTTAAAATATATATTACTAGGATTTGAATTAGGTCCTAAAATTGATCATTTATTATCAAATCCACTTGTATTAAGTATGCAAAAAACTAAAAAACGTGTTTTTGGAGAATTTCATAGGTTATGTGGGTTACTACGATTTATTAAATTATCTAATGGTATGCTTTATGCTACAATTCATCCAGATAACAATATCATAGAATTATTAGGCCATCACTTCATCTCTCGTCTACCAAATGAGAACTTCATTATTCATGATAAAAATAGAAATATAGCACTTTTGTATAATACAAATGAATATATTATAACAAATGCCAAAAATTTAACAATTACCTCTTTATCAGAAGAAGAATTGTACTATCAAAACTTATGGAATCATTTTTATAATGTGATTGGAATTAAAGAAAGAAAAAATTCAAAATTAAGAATGCAATTTATGCCAAAAAAATATTGGCAAGATTTAATTGAACATGTAGAACAATTTAATTAATATTTATTTTTTTGTTATATAAATTTTTAATAAATATTTTTAATCCTTAAATGCTTACACATATAAATAGTATAAGCATTTATATGTGTAATTTTTTAATAGCTTCTCTTGCTAACTCATCACAACGATTGTTATATTCATTATCACTATGTCCTTTAACTTTTATAAACGTAACTTGATGTTTTTTAGTTAACTCGTATAATTCTTCCCAAAGTTCCTTGTTTTTTACTGGTTCCTTACTTGCATTTTTCCAACCATTTTTTTGCCATCCTTCAATCCATTTTTGACAAAATGCATTTACAACATAAGCACTATCACTATAAACTTTTACATTGCACTTAAATTTTAATAGTTTTAGTGCTTCAATAACAGCTGTTAATTCCATTATATTATTTGTTGTATCATTTTTTGCACCAAAAATTTCTTTTTTATGTTCTTTGTACATTAAAATACTTCCCCATCCACCTGGACCTGGGTTTCCAGAACATGCCCCATCTGTATAAATAACAATTTCTTCCATTTTTTCCTCCAAAAAAATATTTTTTTACAGAATGTTTGAAAAATATTTTTTTTTATGATATTATAACAATAATTGTTTTAAAAATGCAAGATAGGAGGAAAAATTTATGAATAAAGTACTAGGAATTATTGCCGAGTACAACCCATTTCACAATGGTCATGTATATCATGTAAATGAATCAAAAAAAGCTGTTGGTGCAAATTACACAGTAGCAATTATGAGTGGTAATTTTGTACAAAGAGGTGATACTTCTTTAACCGATAAATGGACAAAAGCAAGAATGGCACTTTTAAATGGAATAGATCTTGTAATAGAATTACCAGTTATTTATAGTGTTTCTAGTGCAGAAAATTTTGCTAGTGGTGCTATTAAAATTTTAGATTCATTAAAAATTGTTGACTATTTATCTTTTGGAAGTGAACTTTGTGATGTTAACCTTTTAAATGATTTTGCTAATGTTTTATATGAGGAACCAAAAGAATATATTTCTATATTAAACCACGAATTAGGAAAAGGTTTTTCATATCCAAAAGCTAGAGAAAATGCCTTACTAATCTATTTAAATGATATTAGAAAATATGCCAACATTTTGTCTAGTCCTAATAATATATTAGCAATTGAATATTTAAAATCTTTAAAACAAGATAAAAGTAATATTGCTCCATTTAGTATTAAAAGAAATAAAGTAGATTATAATGATACTAATATTGTAGATGGATTTGCTAGTGCTACAGCAATTAGAAAAATTGCTTTAACAAATGATGTATGGAGTTTACGAAGAGCAATGCCAAAATCTTCTTTTGATATTATGTATGAATGTCTACGTTCTGGAAAAACAGTTGCAAATTTATCTAAATTTGAACAAACTATTATATATAATTTAAGAAGAATGTCTTTGGAAGAAATTGCTGATTTACCAGATGTTTCTGAAGGACTTGAACATGCAATAAAAAATGCTGCAAATTCATGTAATACTATAGATGAATTAATTTCAATTGTAAAAAGTAAACGTTATACTGTAACAAGACTAAAACGAGCATTATTACATTGTTTACTTGGTATTACAAAAAAAGATATACTAAATTCTAAAAAAGTAGTTCCATATATTCGTGTTCTTGGCTTTAATGAACAAGGAAAAGAATTATTATCTGGAATTGCTCATGCAAATCCAAAATTAGAACTTATTACTTCTGTTCGTGATTATTTAGACACTTCTTCTAATAAAGTATTAAAAAGCATGTTAGAAAAAGATGTATTTGCTACAGATATATATACTTTAGGTTATGATTATGATTCTAGTAGTAATCTTGATTTTACCACTCCTATTGTTAAGGTATAATATTTTATAAGGAAAATAGAATTTCATCTATTTTCCTTTTTTGTATAGTACTATATCTTTATATCCCCTTTTCCCTTCATTCTATCCCCTATTTATGCACCGATTGTTAGTTTTTGTCATATATTGTAATATAACCCAAAATAAGGAGGAATTATAATGCGTAGAAGATGTAATTGTCATAAGTGTTGTTTAAGTAATTATTCAAATTACAATGATGACCTTATGGAAAAAACATGCAAAAACGTTGATAATACCATTTGTAATTATGACAATGACGATTGTGGTTGTGGATTTGATGAAGAAGAATCAGTATTTCCTACTAACCCAATGCTTGCTCAAAGTTATGTACCTTGGCAAACTATGGACAAAACCTTTAAACCATGTGTTGGTTTAAAAATGGGAACTATCTTTCCAGAATTAGTTAGTCCTTACGTTCCTTGTCAAGATATTGAAGAAATGGAATATATCAAACAAACTAATAACATTGGAGAGGGGTGTAACAAATGTTAGAAGAACAAATAGAAAACAGAAATCATTGTGATTGCGACTGTCCTTGTAGCAACACATGTGATAATGAATGTGAACGTAAAAATTCACTAAGAAGCGAAATGATGATGCAATTAAGAGCTTATAAGTTCTCTATTATCGAACTTGGACTATATTTGGACACTCATCCAGATGATGAAAAAGCACTTTGTTTGCACAAAGAATATTGCAAAAAAGCAAAAGAGTTATCAGACAAATATCAAAAAATGTTTGGACCTCTAACAATCTTTTATCCATGTAAAAAGTGGAGATGGCTAGAAGAACCTTGGCCATGGGAAAGGGGGAACTTTTAATGTGGACTTATACAAAAGCACTAGAATATCCAATTAAAATAAAATGTGCAAATCCAAGACTTGCGAAATTCATTATTTCACAATATGGTGGACCAGATGGAGAACTTGCTGCCTCTCTTCGTTATTTATCACAAAGATTTGGAATGCCAGATCAAAAAGCAAAAGCAATTTTAAATGATATAGGAACAGAAGAATGAGTACCATAAGGTTATCATTAGTTAAAGACTAAAAAAAATTATAATCTATAAACTATTGATAACCTTTAATGTTTAGGTATTTTGGGGAATATATGTATCTCAAAGTCTGTTGGGTCATCTGTCTTCTTTAATGTCTTTTTAACTTTAAGATAAGTTACTTTTTCTATTATGGTTTTTAATAGATAATTTTTTTCTTCTGCACTTTCTAATTTATAATAAACATCTAGCACATTTTCAATTTTAGGAATTATGGTTTCTTTTTCACTAATAAGCTGTTGCTCTCGATTCATCTCTTTTTCACATTCCATTATTTGATGTTCTATTTGAATTATTTTTTCTTTTATCTCTGCATAACGACTTTTAAAAGTTTGTTCATCATAAATGTCTCTTTCGTAAGCCTCACATATTTTATCCAATGCTTTCTTTTCTATTTCTAAAGTCTCATTTAATCGTTTAATAGAAGTTTGATAGTAAGTAATATTATACATATCATTTTTACATTGTATAGAGTTTTCATCTATCTTATAATTCTTGAACCAATATTTTAATCCTTGTATAATTTTATCCTCTACAATATGGAGTTTTGAACTTATATTGTTACAAGCTGGATTATTACATTGAATTGATGTTGTTTCTCCACTTTTTGCATAAGGTCTTCTTTGCATATAACTTCCACATTTTTCACAAATTAAAATATGTGATAAAGGATTTTTAATAACATTATTATGTTGTACTGGTGCTGAGTTTTTATTTAACTTTGCTTGTGCTAAATCCCATATTTCTTGTGATATAAGACCTTTATGAAGACCATCTACCAGTAGGAAGTCGTTATTCCTTGGTCTCGTATTACAAACTTCTCTTTTTCTCAATACTTTAACTGTTTTCCTGTGATTCCACCTTATTTTACCAATATAAATAGGATTTCGTAACATATCTTTTAATGTAGAAGAAGTCCATTTGTCTGCATTTCGTGGTTTATATGTACTATTATTTAATGCTCTTGCAATACCACATATAGAAGAATCTTCATAAACATACATATTAAAAACTTTTTTAACTATAATTGATTCTACTGAATTTTCTTCTAAGGTATATCCTTTGTCATCTTCAATTTTTTTCCTATTATATCCATAAGGGGGAATACTTGCCACATATTTCCCCTCAAGTACTGATGAATTTCTTCCACGATTAAGTCTTTTTTTTGTAACTCTTAATTCTTTGCTAGAATTAGTCATTTCATCTTCAAACAGTTCCTCATCTTTATCATTATGCAATAAGTCATAAGTTTTATCTGGAGTAATTACTAAAGTATTATTGTATTTAATTATCTTGGTTATTTCTCCTTGGTCTATTTTATCTCCTCTTGATAACCTTGAAACTTCTACTACAAAAATTGCTTTATATTTTTTTAACTCGATGTTTTCCAGAAGTTTCTGCATTTCTTCTCTTTCTTTTATGGTTTCTCCACTTACGACTTCTTCATAGATTCTTATTTTTCTTTCATCAATTCCCATTGATTTTGCTAGATTAAGCAATATTACTCTATGTCTCTTTAGAGTGTCTGTTTTGCTATATTTTTCAAGTTCCAAATCTGCTCTTGATTTTCTCAAATATATAGCATATTCATATTCCATAAGTTCACTTAAAAATTTATCTTTTGTGTATTCTTCAATTACATTCAAAAGTCCTCCTTTCCTTATAATTTCTGTCTTTAACTTGTTGCTATTATACAACTATTTTTCAAAAATTACAATTAGTTTATATTTATAATCTTTTGCATAGCATTAGTAACTGCTATATCTAAATCCTTCTTTACAATTTCTTCTGTATCTGCTGTTATATAATCATCAAAGAACTTTATAACAGTAGAATCTATTATCATTTCTTCTGTTTCCATAGTCTTTCACCTCTGTAAATTTTATGCTTGAAGCGGTTAGATATTGCTTTTATTTATGATAAAAATGATATTATAGTTCCAACAAACAATAGAGGAGAATACGAAGAACTTATCTAGTACATAGACAAGTTCTTATTCTTTTGCTAGAAAATTTTTTAGACATTCAATGTCTTTTAATGTATTTTCTTCAATATCTCCAAAAGTAATTGGATTAATACCTAATTCCTTCAATTTTGCCATATCTCTGTAAAAAGAACTTTGAGAATATTCTTTAGAAAATTTTTTTCTTCCTTTACTTTCTCCTAATTTATTTATTAGTTCCAGTAGTCTACAAATTCTCTTTTTTGTAGCTGGTCTCATTCTTTTTACTTCTTTAACCTTGTTTATTGCTACATCTATTCTGTAATAGTCTTGAGTATATAAAACATCTTCATATACTCTCATATATTTACTGTAAGAATCTTCGTTCCAGTATTTTACTAATTCTTTAGCAATATGATATTTGTTATATTCTTCATTTATCTTTTTAGCAAATACTTGAACTTCTACTCTTATAACATATCTGTCTTCTTCTTTATGAGTTTTGTAGTATCTATGATAACAATTAAGATTCATCCTTCCTCTTTTAAAGTGTTTTTTTCCATTGTTGTCTATTTTGTCGTTAGGTCTATAATAAAGAGATGTTTTATCTTTATCATCTGGTTTAATTTTGTTCAAATTATGACATCTGTCTTTTGTCTTGCTTATGATTTCATAGAATATTGCTATTTCTAAGTCATTTTGAAAACGAATATCGTATTTATAATCAATTCTAAATAATGGATATTTTGTAATTATTATAGGGAAATTCATTTTCAAAAACTCTTGTACTATCCTAGAAAATTGTTCTTCAAATTTAATCAGGTCATCTTCGATTACATTAGATTCTCCAATAATTTTATCTACTTCACATTCTATTAATAGATTGTGCTTATATTTTTTGGGGTCGAAAATGAATCTAACATCTTTATATGTTGATGAATAATGACTAAATTTATTATCTACATATCGTGGAATGAACATTGTTTGTGAATTTCTAATTCTTCCCCTAAATGCAAAATTATCTTCATAATCTAGCTTAATTCTAAAAGATACTGTATGAATAATCACTTTGCCACCTTCTTTTCTATTAAGTTTTCAATGTGCTATATATAGTAAGACATATAATAGGATTCTCACTTATTTATTTTTTGTCTTCTGCTATGCTGAAAAGAGAATTCTATTATTATCCTTTTTATAGTTTCGAGTACTCTTTCTATGCTTAATATTCTAGCACCCATGAATTTCAGTGCATTACGACTTCAAAATTTTTTTGAAAGATTTTTTTCATCAATTCGTAATTTTTAATTGTGTTTTAGTAAAAAATGCTTTAAAATAAGTAATTAGAGGAGATAAAAGGTATGGAATTTTTGTATAAGAAATTAAGTAAGAAGAGGTTAGAGGAGTTTAAACCAAGTAAAACTTTAGGGGAAGAATTAAAAATACAAAGAAATTATTATGATATAGTTTCTAATAATAAAATGAATACTGATAATAAGTCTGCTAGATTAAATAGTTTTTTAAAGAAGGTTACTAATGGAGATATTCTTGATAAATGGTGGAAGGTTAAGGAATTAGATAGATATTTGAATGAGCAATATAAAAAAGTAGATGATGTTGAAATACATTCTCCTGCTAGAATTACTGAATTAGAGAAAGAAAAAAATCCTAAACTAGATGTATTCAATAGGAGTAATTATTTTACTTCATACTACTTCTTGTTTAGGTTATATGGATTTTTAAGTTTTGATAGTATTATTAGATTATTAAGGAAATACAATGTAAAATTCAAATATTCTAATATTAAGATATTAGATTTACCAAACATTAGCAAACCTAGATTTAGTATATTAGAGTGTAATGAGTGGGGATATAACTTTTATTCATTTATCGTGCCTTTAGTTAGTATGTTAAATGAGCAAGAACAAGTGGAAGTATCACTAAATATTAGAGAACCTTCATATTTTATCAAAGACATTTTAAATAAAGAGATAACTACTATTACTTATGATACTGCGAGAAAACTTTTAGATGTTTTAGACATAAATATTAGTGGGGAGCATAATGTAAATGATTTATTAAGAAGTTTCAATATATTAGACAGTAAAACTTATATGGAAGAAAAGAAAATTGAGGAACATTTAATTGAACAGGATTATGAAATATTACAAGATGAGCAAAAGATGATTCCAACAAATTTTGGATATATTTATAATGTGGATTCATATAGTGATTTTTCATTTGCTAGAGACTTACATTCTTTGTTAGATAAAGTATATGTGAATCTGGAGAAGTACATTAATGAATCGTTATCTAGTTATGATGTAAATTGCTTTTTAGATGTATTTAAAGTATTAACAAGTTTAGAATGTTTAACTAATAATATTAAGGAATCTAAAGAGTTTTTAAAACTTCCATTGAATGAGGATATTAAAAAGATTATTGAATTATATGGGGAAAATATATCTAAAGAATATTATTCTAAACCAGTAGGTATAACTTTGTTAGATACTGTCAATGTTAAAGAGAAAGTAGAAGATGAGGAAGGTTTGGAAGTCTGCATTCCTAAATTAGTTATAGATTATAAAGATAATTCAAATAAATATACATTTACTAATTATTTTAAAGAGATATATAAGAAAAAGTGATTTACTAACTATCATAAAATGTAAAATACATTAAAGACTTTTATATCCCTCCTAAAACTTCACACTATACTCCTAAAATTAACAAAACCATAAATACAACGAATTATACATCTGCAATATAAATCTCTTTAAAATGGATTTTGAATTGAAATGAGAAAATAACGCAAGTTCTATATAGTATTATTATAGGTTATGAGATGATTTCTCATTATTTATTTTGTCTATTTCGTCCTTCGTGTCCATTGTGTGGTCTGGAGGGAAAGTTAAAAGAAACGAATCTTGAAAAATATAGTGCATACTATGGACTATTTATGAGTGCAATAAATAAAGTAACAACCAACGATTGATTGGATAAATAGAAAAGTTACACCCGAGTGGAACAATTAAAGAATTAAAATGATTATTAGAATTAAATCCAGTCCATCTTGATGGTCTAGAAATTTGGGAAAGGAATGATAAATAATGAATAAGACTGTAAACATTTATATTCCTTATTTCACAATTTTGTGAAAAACGCACCCATAGACACTCTAATAACCATAAAATTTATATTCTATTAAAAGATTAGTAAGTTTGCGGTGCAAACTAGCAAATTTTCTTAGTAAACAGAATAACAATAAAATTTGATTTTTAATCTATAATACATTACTACTTCACACATACCTCCTACACACGCGAGGTTGCTCGAGAACAAAAGTTTTAACTTTAGATATAAAATATGTTGTCTTGAAAATTAAAATCGCTCAAAATTGATGTGGGATATAAAAAGAAAAGAGGGATTACCCCTCTAAATCATTATTTTTGTCTTTAGGTTTCTTTTTATCACTTGCTTTTATCACACAAACAACAACAGTAACAATTATTACTACTAATACTATAAGCATTATTACCACCTCCAATTATATCTTTTCTAAAATTTTTTTCTTGCTTTCTTCAAATTCTTTTTCTGTTATAATACCTTTTTCTTTTAATTCTGCTAATTCTTTTATGCTAGTTAAATTACTATTTTGTTTTACATCTTCAACGTTTTCAATAATAACCTTTTTATCTTCTTTTCTTTCTTCTTGTCTGTTATGCTCTCTAGCAATTTTTAAAAAGCTAATCATCTCATTTATTATTTCTGTTAAATATTCATATACATAACCAGACTTTGAAATACCTTTTTCTAAAAGGTCGAGCATAATAACACTATATTGAATATTATTTGTATATATTTTTAGTTTTAAAGTATCACAATCTTCACTTATTGTTCGTGAGCCACTTGCTCCTGCTACTGCTCCTAATCCTCCAAATAGTAATCCTCCTATAACTGCACTTCCTGTCTTACTAGAAACAACACTATTTCCATTTTCAAAAATTTCAAAATCTAATACTTCATTAAACTTTATTACTTTTGATTGATTCTCATAGTAACTATATGTACCTAATAATTTATTTTTTGTATCTATATCAATTCTTACAATGTTTTTAAATGCAACTTTCTTTGAACTGTTTAATCCATTTTTATTAATAAAATTTATATAATCATCTAGTGCCTTATCTTTTTTCTTCTTATCCTTGTATGATGATATTCCTAGAATTGGCGTAGCAACTATGATAATCAAAATAATTATTGTAACTATGAATCCTCCCATTTTAACACCCCCTTAATCGACAAAATTCTACTATTCATATATATAATATCATAACAATTAGTAGTTTTCAATACTAATTATTTCTTAATTATAAAAAGTTTTTATTATAAAATATTAACAAAAGAGGTGGAACAATGAATTTTAAAGATATTGGAGCAAGAATCAAAGATAAAAGAATAGAATTGAAATTGACACAAGAAAAACTTGCTGAACTGGTAGGAGTAACAGATACATACATAGGAGCGATAGAAAGAGCAACCTCGAAATGTAGTATAGAAACACTTGTAAAAATTGCACAGGTTCTTAATATAGATATGGATTATATGTTGTTTGGAACTACTGTAACTAATATAGATAATCATTTTAGTAAGATTATGAAAAAATTGCCCAAAGATAAGCAAAATTTATATATCGAATTATGTGAGGCAATAGCTGACAAATTGAAATAAAAAGATAGAGTATGAGGGATTTCATACTCTAATTATTTTTATATTATATGTATTTCAATATATCCTGTTTGGTCAAACTCAAGCTTAACTATCGTATTATCCTCATTGCTGTAAAAATTAGCAACCCAATTAATATCAATATTTATTTTTTCTGTATTGCATTCATTTATTATAAGTTTATTTTTGTAAAAGTATATTTTAGAATTTTGAATATTTATTGTTTGTGTGATTATTCCCATAATATTTATTAGTATAGCTTTACCATTGAAATGTTTTAATATTTCTTTTGTTTTTTTATATATAATTTTTTTCAAATTTATCACTCCTAACATATCTCTTATTATATATCTTTATGGTAATTCTGCCCACAGTTTCGCTATATAAATATAATACATTATCTTTTAATTTAATATTAGATAAATCGCATAAATCCAAACAAAACAGTTCATTTGTTGTTTTACTTCTCATTATTATTGTAAAATCCTTTTTCTTAACTTTTATAGAATGTAATGTTATATTTTCTGCTACATATCCGTTAAAACTTATATTTACATCTTTATTATCAAATTTCTTTAGCTGTTCAAGTAGTTTGTTTTCTGTTATTGTAATTGTTTCGTTCATTATTGTTGCACCTCCTGTTGCTCTAATATATTTGCGAATCTGTAAAATGTAGTTTTTGATGTTTTGCTTTCTCTTATAGCTGATACTGTACTTTTAAATTCTCCATTCTTCCATCGTTTCCAGATGTCAATAAACTCTTCTGTAATTTCAATTTTTGGGCGACCTAATTTACTGCCACGATTTCGTGCTTGTTCTAATCCTTCCTTTGTTCTTTCTACTATTTGAATTCTGTCGCTTTCTGCCTTCCAAGCAAAGATTTCAAAAATTATACTGTTTATCAATTGTGTAATAGGTTGCATTTTCTCATCTTCATAATTCAAATTAAGTGAGGGCATATCTAAAACTTGTACTGCAATTCCATTATTTTTAAAATATTCCCATTGTTCCTTTAGTTCTTTTGAGTTTCTGCCTAATCTATCTAATGATGATATAACAAGTATATCTCCTTTTTCTAATGCTCTTTTCATATATTCAAATCCAACTCTTTCAAAGTTTTTTCCTGTTGCTTTATCCTCATATATGTATTTATCTTCAATTCCTAGTTTCTTAAAATCTTCATATTGCCTATCTAAATGCTGTTTTCCGTGTACTAACACGCATATATCCTACTTTTTTCATTTTTTCAAATCCTCTCTTTTCATAGTTTCAAAAACGATGGTTTTATGAAACTATAATTTACTATATTTTTATTGTTCCAAAAAGGTTGTTTTTTAATTGTTGGAACGTTCCAAGTTTTTATAACCTTTTTGAAACAATTTTCTTAACTTGACAACTTCTTGTCAATGTAAAAATCATCTACTGCAACCATAAAATACTGTTGCTAGTATAATAATTACTTTTAATATTACAAATAACATCTTTTACTTTGTCCTCCTACTATATTTCTTTAGTACACAATACTTTAAGATGTCATCTTTTATTCTGCAATATCTTTCTAGTTCTACAAGTTCATCTGCTGTTGCTCTAAATTCAACACATATAAAGTATCCTTGTTTCTGGTGCATTACTTCATAAGCTAAATTTTTAACGCCAATTTCTTCAAATTTCTTAATTCCTATTGCTAAATCATCAAATTTTCTTTTTAAATCCAATATAGATTTCTTTAATTCTTCATCTTTTAAATCACTTCTTAATATATAATAACTTTCATATAATCTACTTCTATCCATTTTTAAAATCCTCCTTAATCCCATATAATAGACTTTTCAATTTTCATATCTTTAACTTTTAAAATTCTTTTAATGTTGTTTACTCCTGTTGCTACTACTTTATCATTTATTAACAATTTTATATTATCGTTTTCATCAATTATTATCGTTACATAATCAAGATATCTGTTATACTGCCATATCTTTGCAAACCTCATTTGATACTTTGTTATTGTGTTTAAATTATGATATATTACTTGCATTTTGAATCCTCCTATAATTTTAATAATATGGTAGAGAGGGAGATAACCTCTCTACATACAACTTACAAAATCATCGTTTACAACTATTATGTGGTCTAGTAATTCAATATCCATTAATTTTGCTGTATCTATTAATCTTCTTGTTATATTAATATCACTTTTACTTGCTGTTGGGAGCATTGAAGGATGGTTGTGTACTAATATAACTTTGCTAGCATTACACAATAAAACTGTTTTGAATATGGTTTTGAAGTCTAAATTGCAATAATTTATTCCACCTTTTGCTAGTTCTGTATATGCAATTATTTGATTTTTAACATTCAAACATATTAATATCGTATGTTCTTCTGTTGCCTTGTTTAGTTCTTCAATATCATTTATATATTTAACAATGTCTTTTGCTGACTTTACAATTTTACTGTTATAACTATAATTTTTTCTTGTACCATTTGTAATTTTACTTTACTAAAATTCATTTTATAATCCTCCTTAATATTTATAAGGTAGGGGAATAAATCCCCTTTTAACCTTTAACAATACATCTTTTCTAACTGTGCTTTTGTGCCTATTTTAAAACCATATTGTTGTAGGAATTCTTTTAAATGGCGTGTACTGGTTTGACTGTAAAATCCGTTTATATGTACTTTATTGTCTTTAATTTCTGCTATAACTGTGTTATAACTTAATAACTTGATAACTCCATTTTCTCTAATTATTCTAGCTTTGCCATAAAAAGATTTGACATTTGAATAAACTGGCTTTAAATCCATAATAAAAATCACTCCTTTACAAAAATTTTTTTCAAAACTCTTGCCAACAAAGTGAATTTCATAGTATAATCTAATTATACAAAATGAGTTCGCAAGAATTTCGTTTTGTGCCTTGGTATAGTGTAGGTTCCTCGAAAAAATTTACACTATGCCGTTTTTATTTTTCATCAAAATACTTTGTGCATATACTTCTAACAACTGATGCTAAAGAATTACCTGTTCTTTCTGCCTCTGCTTTTAGTTTGTCATATAATTCTAAAGGTATTTTGATATTTAATGGCTTGTCGTTCATAATTTCCCCCTTTCTTTACTTCACTACTATTTTACTACAATTATTGTAGTAAAGTCAATACTTTTCTTTAAACTTTTTCATCTTTTTTTCTGTTCTAAAACTTACTATATAAGAGGGGTGGGGGCGATAGAGTCTCATCTTTTACTTTGAAATATTTTAGATATATTCTATATATGCACCTCCATTTCCATACAATGAAAGAAAATTATATTGAAAAGGGTAATATTTACAGAAATAGTACGAAATATATTAGAAATTAATGATTTTATTATATGAATTTATTTTATATAATATATAATCTAATTATTAAAAAGCCTATAATTACTAGACTTATTTGTTTTGAGTTATAATAATTCTATAATTTATTTTTATTTTATGGGGTTTAATAGTAAAAAACATAGAACACTTTAAAAATAAAGCATTCTATCATTTATAAAAATGAATGATAACCTTATGGGTTTCACGAATGAGCTCCATGATCATGTCAATAGCTAAAGACATTGATTACAATTAGCTATTGACTGTAAAATGTTTATAATTAGAAAGTTCTATTATTTAAAAATTCTATTAAAGATTTATTTACACTATCTTTAGCCTCATAAAAAGCTCCATGACCTGCTTTTTCAAAAGGATATAAAATAGAGTTACGAATATTTTTATATGTGATTTCTGCCATGCTAAATGGACATATTTTATCTTCTTTTCCATGAAAAATACCTGTTGGTACATGAATATATTTTAAATCATCGAAAACATTTTCATCTCTTAAAGCTACTAAAGAATTTATTTCTCCTAATCCAGAAGCACTATTATTTAAATTTTGAAACCACTCTTTAAAAGGTTTTGATTGGCTGTTATAAAAAAATATACTTCCAAAATACTCGTTTAATGCTGGTCTATCATTTAGTCCTAGTTTAATTAGTTTATTAGTATCTTCTATTGATTGCCCATATGGATTAGAGTACGATTTGCAATAAGATGGAACAGCAGCATCTAATAAGCATAATTTTCTAACACCATATCCTTGATACATTTTCATATACCTTGTAACAATAGCTCCACCCATTGAAAAGCCTAATAAATCAAAATCCCATAAATTTAATGCATATATAACGTAATATAAATCTGTTGCAAATTGATTGTAATTGTATCCTGTATATGTCTCCTCTGAATTGCCAAACCCTCTCAAATCTAATGTAATAATTCTATAATTTTCATTTAATAGAGTGGGAATTTGGTATTCAAACATCTTATGTGATAAAGGCCAACCATGTAGTAATACGATTGTTCTTTCTCCATTGGGATTTAAGTCATATACTGCTATTTTTGCATTATCATTTGAACTGATAAAAAACATAAAATTTTCCTCCTATAATTTTGTTTTATTATAATGTATTCAAAAATTTTATATTGGTTATAAGAGAATTTAAGTTTTAGGTATTTTAGGATATATATGTAATTCAAAATTAGTAGGGTCAGAATCCTTTTTTATAGCTTTTTCTGCTTTTAGATATGTAACTTTTGCAATAATGCTTTTCAGTAAAATGTTTTTATCCTCAACAGTTTCTAGTTTATCATATAAATCAATTGCATTTTTTAATTTAGGTACCATAGTTTCTTTTTCATATTGTGCTTCATTACTTTTTTGTAATAGAGAATTATATTCTTCTAATTTACTTTTTAAACTTTGAATATTATCTTTTATATTTTTTGAACGATTTATAAATTCATATTTACTATAAATTCCGTTTTCTAAAAAGTCATATACTTTATCAAGTTTCGTATTTTCTTTTTCTAATTCCTTTTTAGTATTGGTAATAGACTCTTCAATTATATTATTATTTTCAGTATTTGAGTTATCTTTAACTTCATATTCTACTTTATAATTTTCAAGCCATATTTTTAATGCTTCAATAATTTTATTTTCTACAATATAAAGTTTAGAACTTACATTATTACATTTTGAATTAGAGCAGATAAGTGTTGCAGGGTTATCAGCTTTTGTATAAGGTCGCCTTTGCATTGGTTTACCACATTTCTCACAAAAAACTAATCCAACTAATGGATTTTGAATTTGATGGCTATGTTTTACTTTTGGTGTATTTTGTTTTCTTTTTTCCCCCACTAATTCCCAAGTTTTATTATTAATAATAGGTTCATGTAATCCATCATAAATTAAATAATTTTGATTACGAGGTCTTGAAATGATAATATGTCCATTTTTTGTTTTCTTTTTTTGTTTCCTTCTATTCCACACAATTTTACCAATATAGGTAGGATTAGAAAGAATATCTTTTACAGAAGAAATTGTCCATTCATTAGAAATTCTAGGTTTCAAATTCATATTATTTAACTGTTTTGCAATTGAATTTATAGTATTATTTTCAAAAGCATATAATCTAAAAATTTCTTTCACAATAGGTGCTTCATCTTGATTGATAGATAAAGTATAACCTTTTGAATCTTTAAGCTTCACTCTATTATATCCATAAGGAGCAATATTTCCTACAAATTTACCTTCAGAAACAGAAACCTCTCTCCCCCTCTGTAAACGTCTATTGATTGTTTTATATTCTCTTCTGGACATAAATAAGCCAAACTCAAAATATTCCTCATCAAATTCATTATCTGGGTCATAAGTTTTAACAGGTGTAATAATTTTTGTATGAGAATATTTAAAAGCTTTTGAAACTCTACCTTGATCAGCAGTATCACCACGTGCAAGTCTTTCTACTTCAACAACTAAAACGCCAGTCCATTTTTCGTTTTCTACATCTTTAAGAAGTTTTTGCATTTCTTTTCTTTCACTAATTGTTTCGCCACTTACAACTTCTCTATAAATCTTTCCTATAGTTAAGTTTCGTTTTTCGGCTAAAGTAGTTAAAATTTTTTCATGTCTTGCTAAAGTTTCGCCTTCTCCATATTTTTCAGATTCTATATCTTCTCTTGATTTTCTTAAATATATTGCATATGTGCCATCTTGCACATTTCCTCCTTTCTTTGTAATTTGTCTTTTTGCTGTTATTATATTTGTAATCACAACAAATTACAACAAAGAAGTATTTATTTTTCTTATTAAATTAATGATAACATTATCTATGTATTCTTTTTGATTAGATATATTTTCTACAATATAATCATCATAAAACTTTATCTTTGTGTTTTCTAAAGTGTATTCTTCTAACAACATATAAATCGCCTCTTTTAAATTTATGAGAAAAGCATAAAAAAATACCCAAGACATGCTTGTCTTGAGCAAATTTATATTTTTCTATGTTAACATTATAGGATGGGCAATTTATAAAATCAATTCCCTTTTATTTCCCTTTTTCTAAAAATACTACTAAAATTTATCAATTTATGATAGTATATATAAAGTTTTAATAGATTAAGAAAAAATATCTAATTGCATAAAAAAGTATAGAAAGGAAGAAAATTATGAAAAGTACTATAAATAAAAGTGCTAAAGCATTGATGACATGTGATTTAACTAATAGTATTGTAAGTTTATTTGGAGAAACTTTCCTAGTAGCATATTTTTTACAAATTTCAAATGAAAATATAGTACATGTATCTATATATTATATAATTTTATATGCATTATTAGCGTTAGGAAGTTTTTTATTAGGAAGTGTAATGAAAATCAAACCTCAAAAAAGAGTTGTTATTTATAGACTTGGTATTGTAATAAAATCAGTATATATATTATTAATTATTTTATTTAAAGAAAAAATAAGTCAATACTTTGTATTTGTTGCAATATTTTATGGAATAGCAGAGAGTTTATATTGGTCAGCACACGATGTAATGAATATGGAAATAGTAGATAATTACAATCGAAAAAGTTATATGACAACAAAGAGAATATTAAGTAAATTAATTCATATAATAATTCCAATCATACTTGGGACATCAATAGAATTAACATCTTTTATGAACATTTCAATATACATATTTGTATTAACTTTATTTCAAATAATAATTTCATTATATATAGATATGAATAAGTTTGAATTTAAAGGAAAAAAAGAAAAATATAGTTTAAACAAGTTTATGAATAAATTATCAATAGTACAAAAAGAAAAACTAAAACATGTATATAAATTATCTTTCTTATATGGTGTAATGATGGATACAATTAGAGTATTAGTCATTATTATAACAATTATGACTTTTAAAACATCTTTAAATTTAGGAATATTAACAACTATATTTTCCATATGTACAATGATATCGTTATATGTATTTAATAAATTTTATCAAAAGAAATATTTAAAATCATTATTAATTTTCTGTTCTGTACTAGTTATATTTGGTGTCATTGGATTATTATTAAATATAAACAGAACAACATTAATAATATA
This sequence comes from uncultured Clostridium sp., assembly GCA_947363765.1. Classification (GTDB taxonomy): domain Bacteria; phylum Bacillota; class Clostridia; order TANB77; family CAG-508; genus RGIG8482. The sequence continues at coordinate 62,108 of CANAQC010000004.1, forward strand.
TAATTTTACATATAGTATAACTGTATATATATTAGAAGTTATGTTTAAGATAAAAACTGATAATATTGTTAGAGAATATAATATAGAAAAATGGATAGTAGAATATCACACCTTTATAGATTTCTTTATGGAATTAGGAAGAATAATAGGCTTTCTATTAATGCTAGTTATAGGGTTATTAAACAATATTGTTTATTTTAAAGTATTACTATTAATAGTTACTGTTTCTATACCACTATATGCTATAACTATGTATAGAGTTGAAAAAACATAAATCCATTAACTATAACTCTAATGTGCTTTATAAAATTAAGTCAAGGTTAAAATGAATGTATTAACACACAACCTTGACTATATTTTAAAAGCATATTATTTTTCAATTAAGAGGATTTAATGATAATTTTATTCAAAATCTTCTATACCTCATTTAAAATGAGAGCAGGAAAGCAAGTGTTCATACACTGCCTATACACATTGAAGTTCAAGCCTTCAAGAGTTAATAAAAAAACAAAAATTTTAAGCAGATTTCAAACTCAAAATATTCTTCATCAAATTCGTTATCTGGTTCGTATTTTTTTACAGGTGTAATAATTTTTGTATGAGAATACTTGAATGCCTTTGAAACTCTACCTTGGTCAGCGGTATCACCACGTGCAAGTCTTGCTACCTCAACAACCTGCACTTTTTTCTATTTGTAAAAATTTTGGTGAAACACTATAAAAAATTGTAGATTTATGGTATAAAATATAAAAATAGGAGATAATGATATGAGAAGGTTATTACGAATAAGTTTTAATTCTGCAATATTTTCACTAATACCAGTACTTTCATGGTTTATGTTAGGATTACTTGTAGATAAAAATTTGATAAATGTATTTACACTAACATATCCTTTACAATTTATATGGGCATTAATGAAAAGTATATTTGCAACAGGTGCTAATATAAATAAAGAAAAAGATAAAAATGATAATGCAGTTTTGTCAGGGATGACAATAGGAATGATAGTAGGATTTATTGTATTTGGAATATTTGCAATTAATGTAAGAAAATATATAGAGTTTATGAATATGGATTATGAGGTTTATAAAGAATTTGCTTTATATTCTATTTGTCAATTATATATACACTTAGTATTTTCTTTTGTATTAGAGAAATTATATTTTGAAGATAAAGAAAAATTGGCTAATAAATATTGTATGCAATTAAATTTGTTAAATTTTATTATATTGATATTATCTGCTATAATATTAAAAAACAAACTGCAAATTGTATTTGTTACACTAATAACAATATTGATATATACTGCTTATGTTACAATAAAACAATATAAAAGATTTAATTTGGAAATTAGTATTATAAACTGTTTAAAATATGAATCAGTTGATATATGTAATAATATATTATTTTTCTTAATATTCTTATTTGGATTAAGTAATGCATTACAATTTGGTGAACAATATATATTAGCATTAAATTTTGTAGCATTAATAACAGATACGCAATGGGATTCATTTGAATCTATAAAAACAGTTGCTAAAATAGATATAAGTAAAGGAAAGTTCAACTATAAAAATCATAAAATAAATGCATATAAATTATTAAGTATTCTACTTACAACTGTCTTTATAATGCTTGTAGTTTCTTTAAAATACTATGATTTAAATTTTAAAATTACAGCTATTTATTTAAGTCTTGAGTTAATTAACTTTATAATTTATCCAATATATAGTATAAAAACAAGTTATTTACAGTTAGAAAGATATGAAATAAAAGTAACATCTAATAAATTATTTGCAGGAATATTAAGAATGATATTGTCATTATTAAAAACGCCATATTGCACAGGAATAGGACAAGTTACATCATCACTATATCAATTTATTACTGTAAATATGATATTTCATAGAAATTTTGGAATTAATAAAAATGGCATTGTAACAAAAAAGTGAGAAAATCAAGTTCAATATCACATAAAGAAGTAATTGCAAAAGCTGAAAACGAATACGAAAAATTTCAAATGAAGCAAGATGATGAATATATGTCTAGTATGGATGAAATGTATCAAAGATATTTAAATGAAAGTAAAAAGTAAATTAAAAAAGTTCACCAAGTGTATTAAAGTTCTTGGTGGATTTTTTATTTGGAATAAAAAAATATATTCTCCATAAAATTATTAGTGGAGGTATTTCATATGGATAATACTAAAATAAGAAATTATCAAATAGTAAGTGCTATTTTTGTATGTATATTAGGAACTTTATTACATTTTACATATCAGTTTTTTGGAGAAAACAACTTTGTAGCATCATTTTCTGCAGTTAATGAAAGTGTGTGGGAGCATTTAAAACTATTATTCTTTCCTATGTTACTTACTACAATCATTGGTTATTTTTGTATAGAAAAAAATGCACCTAATTTTTTATGCTCAAAGACACTAGGAATCATTACATCTATGCTATTTATCATTATATTTTTCTATACCTATACAGAAATCATTGGAAAAAGTATTTTACTTATTGATATAGCTTCATTTTTTGTTGCAGTTATATTAGGAGAATACCTAGCTTATAAACTTATGATTAGTAATTTAAACTGTAATAATATAATAGCAATTATTATTTTAACAATTATATTAATATGCTTTGTAGTATTTACTTACTTTCCCCTTAAGATAGAAATTTTCAGAGATCCAGTAACCAGTAAATATGGAATTACTAAAAATATAGAATAAACTAAAAATAAGTATGTGTAATTTTTGCACATACTTATTTTATTGATATTATTACATCAAAGAAGCTTTTATCTTTACTACCATTTATTATAAATTTTTTTAGATAAATCTATTAAAAATAAGTAGAAGGTTCTAAATTATCTTCTTTATTTAAACCAATACCAGTATTACAATATTCTTGTTTTTTTATTAATATTAGTTATTTCATTTTGAATTATATAATTATCTTCATTTAACATTATAGCCCTCACTTATATTACATTTTTGAAATAACTGAAAGTATTATATCAAATATTTATTGATAAATCAACATAGTTTAAATATAGCTGTAATAGCACTAATTTTTTTATAATTGACATCATCATGGAACCAAAGAATTAGCACATTTGGAAATGGTTGGAACTATAGTTCATCAATTAACAGAAGGTGTATGCCCTGAAGAACTAGAAAAAGCAGGTTTAGGAG
>CANAQC010000005.1 GCA_947363765.1 uncultured Clostridium sp.
CTCAAAGTATATATTTTTCAAAAAAGTGTGACATATGATTGACTAACCTTCAAAATAAATTACAAAATTTTTTAAAAACTATTGATTTTTATATAAAAAAAGGATATAATAAGCATACAAAAATGAGAACTAGAAGAGTGGGAACAAATCCCACTCTTCGGTTGTATATAAGGAGGAGTATCCTTTTGGCAAATATTGAGGAAAAAGTAGAGTATTTATTGCAATCCAAAATTAATGAACTTGGTTTTGAACTTTATGATGTGGAATATGCAAAAGAAGGTAAAAATTATTTTTTGCGTATTTTTATAGACAAAGAAGGTGGAATTAATTTAAGTGATTGTGAAAAAGTAAATAATGGAATTATGGATTTATTAGATGAAGCAGATTATATAAAAGAACAGTACTTTTTAGAAGTATCTTCCCCAGGAATTGAAAGAAGACTTCGAAAAGCAAGTCATTTTAATAATGCAATGGGGGAGGAAATTGAAATAAATTTATTCAAACCATTAGATAAGAAGAAAATAATACAAGGTGTTTTAATAGGGTATGATGAGGAAACAATAACAATGACATATCAAAATGATGAAATATCAATACAAAAAAAAGATATTGCTAATATAAAAACTAAATATAATTGGAAATAGGTGTATCTAACCAATAAGTAAAAAAAGGGAGGAAAAAGAAAAATGAAAGCAATTGATAACAAAGAATTAATTTTAGCATTAGAAGAATTAGAAAATGAGAAAGGAATAAAAAAAGAATATTTAATAGAAGCTATTGAAAATGCATTAATTACAGCATATAAAAGAAACTTTGATTCAGCAGAAAATGTAAAAGTAGTAATGGATGATAAAACAGGAGAAGCACATTTATATGCAGTAAAAGAAGTAGTAGAAATAGTAGAAGATATAAACTTACAAATTAATTTGCAAGATGCTAAGAAGATTAGTAAAAAATTAGAAATTGGTGATAATGTTGATATTGAAATGATACCAAAAGACTTTGGAAGAATTGCTGCTCAAACTGCAAAACAAGTTATTATTCAAAAATTAAGAGAAGCAGAAAGAGATATTGTTTATACAGAATTTAATGATAGAAAAGGAGAAATTGTTTCAGGAATTATTCAAAAAGCAGATAATGCATTAGTAGTAATGGATTTAGGGAAATTAGAAGGAGTAATGCCACAAAAAGAAAAAATGCCTACAGAAAATTATCATGTAAATGATAAAATTAGAGGTTATGTACTAGATGTTGTAAGAGGACTAAAAGGAATACCACAAGTTATTGTTTCTAGGGCTTGTCCTGATTTTGTAAGAAAATTATTTGAATTTGAAATTCCAGAAATATATGAAGGATTAATTGAGATTAAAAGTGTTTCTAGAGATCCAGGATATAGAAGTAAAGTGGCAGTATATTCTACTAATGAAAATATTGATCCAGTCGGCTCTTGTGTTGGACAAAAGGGAGTAAGAATTCAAAATATTATTAATGAACTAAATGGAGAAAAAATAGATGTAATTGAATGGAATGAAGATCCAGCAATATATATTGCAGCTGCATTACTTCCAGCTCAAGTAATGGCAGTTGATATAAAAGAAGAAGAAAAATTTGCACAGGTTATTGTACAAGATGACCAATTATCATTAGCTATTGGAAAATCTGGACAAAATGCAAGACTTGCTGCTAAACTTACAAATTGGAAAATTGATATTAAATCAGAATCACAATTTAGAGAAATGATTGCAAATTTAAATAAAGAGGAAGCTTAAAAGTAATTAAGAGGAGGTGTTTTAAATGAAAAAAATACCACAAAGAACATGTATGGGGTGTAATGAGAAAAAAGATAAAAAAGAGTTAATTAGAATTGTAAAATCTTCTATAGGAGAAGTAAATATTGATAAAACAGGAAAAATGCACGGACGAGGTGCATATATATGTGATAAACAAGAATGTTTAGAAAAAGCAATAAAAACAAAAAGAATTGAACGTATATTTGAAACAAAAATAGAAGATGAGATTTATGAGAAATTAAGAGGTGTAATTATTGATAAAAAATAGAGTGCTGGGGTTAATAGGATTATGTACTAAAGCAGGAGGAATTGCTTTTGGAACAGATTCATGCATAGATATGATTCAAAAAAATAAGATTAAGTTAATAATTGTTGCACAAGATGCAGCAGATAGAACTAAGAAGAACTTTAAGATGTTATGTGAAAAGAAAAAAATTCCAATTTGCTTTTTTGCAAATCAAGAAGAATTAAGTAAAGCAATTGGAAAAAATAATAAAGTAGTTATTGGAATTAAAAATAACAATTTTAAAGAACAAATAGTTAAATTGATAAATGGGGGTGAAATTATTGGGTAAGATTAAAATACATGAAATTGCAAAAGAATTTGACTTAACCAGTAAGGAAATTATTGAGAAAGCTGAGAAATTAGGGATTAAAGTAAAAAATCATCTAAGTTCAATAGATGATGAGGTGGCAGAAAAAATAAGAACAAGTATTAAAAAGAAAAAAACAAATAATATAATAAAAGAGGAGAAAAAAGCAAAATCTGCAAAACAAGAAACACCTGTTATTATACGTAGAGAAGTTATTATTTCAGAAGAAGAATTATTAAAAAGAGAAGAACAAGAAAATAAGAAAAAATTAGAAGAAAAGAAAAAAGAAGTTGGTTTTGTTGAGAGAAATAAAAGTAAAGACTTTAATATTGTTTACAGAAATAAGCCATCAAAACCAATGACAGTTAGTGAATTATTTGGATTAAGAGATTCAAAAAAAGAAGAAAAAGTAGAAATTGAAAAACAAGATGAAAAACCACAAACAATACAAAATCAACCAAAAGCAATAGAACCTAAAAAGTTAGAGCAAGACAAAACAGAAAATAAAGTACAAGAATTCAAGGATAATTCTGTAAGTGTAAATCAAAATTTTCAAAATAGAAGTAATAATTATAGAAATAATTATGAACAAAAGAAAAATAACTCATATAATAATCAAAACAATAATTTCCAAACAAGGAATAATAATTTTCAAAGAAAAAGTAATAATAATGGATATCGTGATAATCAATCAAATAATACATCACAAGGAGGATATCAAGGAAGAAATAACTATCGCAATAGTAGTAATAATCAAGGAGGATTCCAAAATAGAAATAATAACCAACATCGTAATAATGATGGCTATAGCAAAAGACCACTAGATGAAAAAGGAATTGAAAAAAACATTAAAAATATTATGAGTGATGTTGTTGAAAAAGAAGTAGTAAGAGAATATAATAAATCAATTGATAAACAAAAACAAAATCGCTATGAAGAAAATAGAACTAAAAAGACACCAAAATCAAGACGTGGTGGAGATTATGAAATTAATGAAGATAAATTAAAAAGTTTAAAACAACATGATCGTCTATCTTCTATGTTTGATGAGCAAGATGGTGGAATGCTAGATTTTTATGATTTAACAACACAAAGAGGAAAGAAAAACAAAAAAAGAGTAAATAAAGATGAGCAAAGAGTAAAGCAAAAGATTTTTGAACTAACAGAAATTACAATATCAGATCCTGTAACTGTAAAAGATTTAGCATCTGAAATGAAAAAAACAACAGCAGATGTTATAAAAAAACTATTAGGTTATGGAGTAATGGCAACAATTAATAATGAAATAGATTTTGATACTGCTTTCTTAATTGCAGGAGAATTTGGAATTACAGCAATAAAAAAAGAAACTGTAACAGAAGAAGATATTTTATTTGATGAAACAGAAGACACAGAAAATGAGTTAAAACCAAGACCACCAGTTGTTGTAGTAATGGGGCATGTAGACCATGGAAAAACGTCATTATTAGATGCTATTCGTAGTACTAATGTAATTGAAGGAGAAGCAGGAGGAATTACACAACACATTGGTGCTTATAAAGTAAAAGCAAATGATAGAGAAATAACTTTCTTAGATACACCAGGTCATGAAGCATTTACTAGTATGAGAGCAAGAGGAGCGCAGATTACAGATATTGCAATTTTAGTAGTTGCAGCAAATGATGGTGTTATGCCACAAACAATTGAAGCAATTAATCACGCAAAAGCTGCTGAAATTCCAATTGTAGTAGCACTAAATAAAATAGATGTAGAAGGAGCCAATCCAGAAAAAGTAAAACAAGAATTAATGAAATATGAATTAGTTCCAGAAGAATGGGGAGGAGATACCATTTTTGTTGAAATTTCTGCTAAGAAAAGGCTTAATATAGATACATTATTAGAAATGGTGTTATTAGTAGCAGATATGAAAGAATTAAAAGCAAACCCAACAAAACAATCTAAAGGTACTGTTATTGAAGCAAAACTTGATAAAACAAGAGGACCTGTTGTATCAATGCTTGTACAACGTGGAACACTAGATGTTGGAGATACAATTGTTGTAGGTTCTGCAATTGGTAGAATTCGTACCATGACAGATGATAAAGGAAGAAAAGTAAAGAAGGCAGGACCATCTACACCAGTAGAAGTAACTGGTTTAACAGAGGTACCAGAAGCAGGAGATACATTCTATGAAGTAAAAGATGAAAAAACAGCAAAACACCTAATTGAGAGAAGAAAACGTCAAGCAAGAGAAAAGAGTATTAATCAAACATCAAGAGTTACTTTAAATGACTTATTTAGTCAAATTGAAAAAGGTAATCTAAAACAATTAAATTTAATTGTAAAAGCAGATGTACAAGGATCTGTAGAAGCAGTAACTCAAAGCTTAGAAAAATTAACAAATGAAGAAGTACAAGTAAAAGTAATTCATGCAAATGTTGGTGGTGTAACAGAATCAGATGTAACACTTGCTAAAGTGTCTAATGCTATTATTATTGCATTTAACGTAAGGCCAGATGTAATTGCAAAAGATATGGCAAAAAAAGAAGAAGTAGAAATAAAACAATATTCTGTTATTTATCAAGCAATTGAAGATGTAGAATCAGCAATGAAAGGTATGTTAGATCCAGTATTTGAAGAAAAAGTAATTGGAACAGCCCAAGTAAGACAAACATTTAAAGTAAGTGGAGTAGGAACAATAGCAGGATGTTATGTAACAGAAGGAAAAATATCAAGGAATGCAGGAATACGTGTAATTCGTGATAATGTTGTTATTCATGATGGAAAATTAATTTCTTTAAAAAGATTTAAAGATGATGCAAAAGAAGTAGCATCAGGTTATGAATGTGGACTACAAATTGAAAATTATAATGATATTATAGAAACAGATATTTTAGAAGTTTATATAATGGAAGAAGTAAAAAAATAAATATCAAAATTGAAAAAAATATGGAAGTGAGTGATTGTGCTAAATGGGAAGCAAAGATAAACAAAGCAAAAAACTAAGGAATGAAGAAGCATCAAAATATATAAAAAATATGCAATCACAAAAGAAAAAAGAAAAAGAACAACAGAAAAAAAGACAACAAGAAAAACTTTCTAGGCAAAAGCAAAAAGAACAACAAGAAGAACAAGCAAGGATTGAAAAAAATAGGAAAAAAAGAGAAAAAAAGATAGAAAGAATGATAAGAAAACAACAAAAACAAAATAGGGAGGAAGAAATGAAACAACATAATATAGCATTACAAGTATCTAAAATAGTTAGAACAAAAGAAGAAGAAAGAAAAGAATTTTTAGAAGGATTAACTCCACATGAAAGAAGAAGAGCAATTCAAGAAAATGAAGAAATTTTAAAACAAGCTTATACTAAAGAAGTATACAAAATATTACCTAAAAGTCATCCTAATTTAGGAATGTATGAAGAAAACGAAGATAAACAAGAATTAGATAATAGTGCAGGAATTGTTTTAGGAGACTAAACTAAAGAAGTAACAGGGAGGAAGTTAATGCAAAAGAATAATACTAGATTTGAAAGAATCAATGAAGAATTAAAAAAAGAAATTAGCCATATAATTAGTTATGAGTTGAAAAATCCAAGTATAACTGGTTTAATTAGTGTTACAAGAGCAAAAATAACACCAGATTTAAAATATGCTAAAATATATGTAAGTATATTAAATTCAAAAAATGAAGAAGAAACAATAGAAGGATTAAAGAAATCTTCTGGATTTATTAGGACTCAAATTGCAAAAAGAATTAATTTAAGAATTACTCCAGAATTAGTCTTTGAACAAGATAATTCTATTGAATATGGTGCAAAAATTGATTCAATTTTAAGACAAATAAATAAAGACGAAAATAAAAATCAAGATTAACTATTATTATAAAGGAGAAAACTTAAAATGACCTTAGATGATATAAAAAAAGAAGTACAAAAGGCTAATAGTATTGTGATTTTAACACATGAAAATCCAGATGGAGATGCTATTCGGAAGTGTTTTAGCAATATATAATGCATTAATTCAGTTAGGTAAAAAAATAGTAGATGTAATTGTACCAGAATATCCTGCTATTTATAAGTTTTTACCAGGCTCAGAAAAAATGCAAAAAGAGAGTTCAATAAAAAATTATGATTTAGCAATTTCTGTTGACAGTAGTGATATTAAAAGATTAAATGGATTTGCAAGTTATTTTGAACAAGCAAAAGTTACAATTAATATTGATCATCATAGTGTAAATTCAATGTTTGCAGATTACAATTTTGTAAATCCTGACTCGCCTGCTTGTTGTCAAATTCTTATTTTAGTACTAGAATTTTTAGGTGTTGATATTAACAAAGAAATTGGTAGTTGTTTAGTTGCAGGAATTATTACAGATACAGGAGGATTTAAATATCAAGGAACATCAAAAGAAACATTTGAATTTACAGCATGGCTTTTAAGTATAGGAGTAAATGTAGCAGATATTTATCGTAGAGTATTAGAAAGGCAAACAAAAGGACATTTTGAACTTAGTAAAATTGCAATGGAGCGTTTAGAATTAATAGAAGATGAAAAAATTGCATTTACATATATTACTAGAAAAGATGAACAAGAAGTTAATGCACAAAATGGAGACCATGCAGGATTAGTGGATATTGGAAGAAGTATAGAAGGAGTAGAAGTGTCAGTTCTTTTAACAGAAAAAGAAGATGGAAGTTATAAAGGCTCATTACGTTCAAATGACTATGTAAATGTATCAGATGTATGCATGATGTTTAATGGTGGAGGACATCCAAGAGCAGCAGGCTGTCAAATTCATTTAGGGTTACAAGAAGCAAAAGAAAGAATTATACATGAATTAAAAAAACATTTAAAATAGTATATTAGAGTTTCATATATAATTACATATAATATAAAAATAATAAAAAGGAGCAAAAATATGGGGAAATTATTTGTTATTGAAGGAACTGATGGTAGTGGAAAAGAGACACAATTTAGAAAATTACAAGAAAGATTAAAAGAAGAAAACTTAGAATTTAGAGTAATCAATTTTCCAAATTATGATAATCCATCATCTACACTAGTAAAAATGTATTTATCAGGAGAATTTGGAGAAAATGCAAAAGATGTTAGCCCATATGTTGCATCTACTTTTTATGCAGTAGATAGATATGCTACATTTAAACGTTATTATGAGGATTACTATAATGAAGGTGGTATAATATTAGCAGACAGGTATACTACTGCTAATATGGTTCATCAAGCAGGAAAAATAGATAATAAAGAAGAAAGAAAAAAATTTCTAGATTGGCTATGGGATTTTGAATTTAATTTATATGGTTTACCAATACCAACCAAAACATTTTTTTTAAGTATGCCACCAGAATATGCGTTAAGTTTAATTGAACATAGAGAAAACAAATTTACACATAATAATAGAAAAGATATTCACGAAAGAGATAAAAACCATATTATTGATAGTTATAATACAGCTTGTGATTTAGTAAAAGATTATGATTGGTATGAAGTACAATGTGTAAAAGATAAAGAAATAAGAACTGTACAAGATATTCATGAGGAAATATATAATGAAGTAAAAAAGTATTTATAAAATTATATTAATAGATTTTTACATAAAGTGTATCATAATTGTAACTAAAAAAGGAGTAAATAATGAGCAAACGATATGGTTTTTTTGGAGGTAGTTTTAATCCAGTAACTAAAGCGCATATTAACCTTGCTAATATAGTATTAAATAAATATAATTTAGATAAAGTTATACTAGTTCCTATGGGAGACCATTATCAAAAACAAAATTTAATAAATGAAAAATATCGTTATGAAATGCTAAAAATAGCTACAAAAGAACAAAATAAATTGGAAGTGTCAAATATAGAACTAAACTTACCATATTCATTAAGCATGGTACAAGCATTTCAAAAAATAAAAGAAAGTTATCCTAAAGTTATACCATATTTTATTATTGGAGCTGATAATATAGAAAAGTTAATTAAATTACCAAATCTAGAAGTATTAGCAAAAACTTATAATTACATAATTTTAGAAAGATATAAAACATGTAAAAAAGAAAAAATAACTTTAAATCCAATTTTAAATAATTATAAAGCACATTTTAATGTACTAGAATATAATCCATATGAGAAAATTAGTTCAACAGAGGTTAGAGATTTATTGAAAAATAATAATGAAAAAGAAATATTAGAAATGATTGAAAAAGAAGTGTATGAATATATAAAGATTAATAAACTATATAAAAAATAGCAAATTTAGGACTAGTTTTCTAGTCCTTTTTCTTGCAGTAACAAGTATATTATGATAAAATAATTTTGAAAAAGTCGAATAAAGGTGGATTATAAATTGAAAAATGAAATTGACAAACAATATGAGTATATGGAAAAAGTATCAAAAATAAACAGCAATCAAAATTTATTATATTCTATTTTTACTATGGGATGCCAGTTAAATGAAAATGATTCTGAAAAAATATGTGGCATGTTAGAAAAAATGGGATATATAAAAACAGAGGATATAAAACAAGCAGATTTTGTAGTGTTTAACACTTGTTGTGTAAGAGAAAATGCAGAGGACAAACTATTTGGTAAAATTGGAGAAATGAAAAAGCAAAAACAGCAAAAAGGTACAATTCTTGCAATTGGACGGATGTATGATGCAAGAAAAACATATTATTCAAAAACTTCATGAAAGCTATCCATTTATAGACATTATATTTGGAACACATACTCTACATAAATTACCACAAGATGTATATCATATTTTAGAAAAAAGAAAAAGAATAGATGATGTTATTAATATAGATGGGGAAATTTACGAAGGACTTCCAATTAAAAGAAATGACAAAACAAAAGCATCTGTTACAATTATGTATGGATGCAATAATTTTTGTACATACTGCATTGTGCCATATGTAAGAGGAAGAGAAAGAAGCAGAAAGCCAGAAGATATATTACAAGAAATTAATAACTTAGCAATAGAGGGCTATAAAGAGATCACATTACTTGGACAAAATGTAAATTCATATAATGGAGGAAATAACTATACATTTTCCGATTTATTAAAAGATGTTAATAAAATAAAAGGAATAGAGAAAATACGATTTGTTTCGCCACATCCAAAAGATTTTACACAAGATGTTATAGATGCAATAAAACAATGTGATAAAGTATCAAAAATAGTTCATTTACCACTTCAATCTGGAAGTAGTAATATATTAAAAAAAATGAATAGAAGATATACTAAAAATGGATATTTAGAATTAGTAAAAAAAATGCAAGAAAATATACCAGACATTCTATTTTCAACTGATATAATTGTTGGTTTTCCAGGAGAAAATGAAGAAGACTTTGAAGATACCCTAGATGTAGTAAAAAAAGTGAATTTTGAACAAGTTTTTATGTTTATTTATTCAAGAAGAGTAGGAACTAAAGCTGATAAAATGGAAAATCAGATACCAGAAGAAATAAAGCATAAAAGATTTAATAAATTAAAACAGTTAGTAGAAAGTCAAATTGAACAAAACAACAAAAAATATATTGGAACTATCCAAAAAGTACTAGTAGAAGGAAACAGTAAAAACAATGCTAATATGCTAACTCGGAAGAACAGACTCTAATAAGGTAGTTATTTTTGAAGGAAAAGAAGAACTTATAAATAAAGTTGTAGAATTAAAAATCATATCACAACATATGTGGTATTTGAAAGGAGAACTATAAATATGGCAGAATTTTCACCAATGATGCAACATTATTTGCAAACAAAAGAGCAATATAAAGATTGTATTTTATTTTATCGTTTGGGTGACTTTTATGAAATGTTTTTTGATGATGCAGTTACTGCATCACGTGAATTAGAACTTACTTTAACAGGAAGAGAATGTGGACAACAAGAACGTGCACCAATGTGTGGAGTTCCATTTCATGCATCAGAAATTTATATAGCAAGGCTAATTTCTAAAGGATATAAAGTAGCAATTTGCGAACAATTAGAAGATCCAAAACAAGCAAAAGGAATTGTAAAAAGAGATGTAATTCGTGTAGTAACACCAGGAACAGTTATTGAATCAAACTTATTAGAAGAAAAAAAGAATAATTATATTATGAGTGTATACAAAAAAGGAATATTTTTTGGAGTATCTGTATGTGACATTTCAACAGGAGAGTTTTATGCTACACGGAATAAACGAGGAAAATAATTTTGAAAGATTACTAGATGAAATTTCACGTTTTACACCAGTAGAAATTATTGCAAATGATTTATTATATAAAAGTGAACAAGAAACAAATATTATAAAAGAACGATTTGGTTTATACATTTCAAAAGTAGAAAATGATAGTTTTAATGAAGATTATAAAGAACTTCAAAATAATTATGAAATTATTACAACAAATGGAAATAAAATAGAAGATTTAAAAGATAAGTTATTAGTAGTAGCAAGTGTTAATGGATTATTAAATTATTTAGTTATAACTCAAAAAATGAAATTAGAACATATTAATAAAATAGAAATTTATCAAACGACTAAATATATGTCACTAGATTTAAATGCTAGAAGAAATTTAGAAATTACGGAAAAGATGAGGGATAAATCTAAAAAAGGAACATTACTTTGGGTGTTAGATAAAACAAGTACTTCTATGGGAGGACGTTTATTAAGAAGATGGTTAAATGATCCATTAATTGATGTAGAAGAAATTAATCTTAGATTAGATGCAGTAGAAGAATTAAAGAATAGTTTGATGTTAAGAGGTCAAATTATTGATTCATTAAAAAAAGTATATGATATAGAACGTTTAATTGGAAAAATTTCATATGGAAATGCAAATGGAAGAGATATGGTCTCTTTAAAAAATTCAATTTATGAATTACCCAATATTAAGCAAATTTTAAAAAAAGCAAAATCTCCATTACTTGTAAATCTGCAAGAACAATTAGATGAACTACAAGATATTTATAATTTAATTGAAAAAGCTATTATAGATGAACCACCTATTTCTGTAAAAGAAGGAGGTCTAATTAAAAAAGGATATAATGAAGAAGTAGATGAGTTAAAAATGGCAACAACAGATGGCAAAAATTGGTTAATAAAGTTAGAAGCAAAGGAAAAAGAACAAACTGGAATTAAAAACTTAAAAGTAGGATTTAACAAAGTATTTGGATATTATATAGAAGTAACAAAATCAAATTTAAATTTAGTACCAGAGCATTTTATTAGAAAACAAACACTAACTAATGGAGAAAGATATATTACAGAAGAACTAAAAGAAATAGAAGATAAAATTTTAGGTGCAGAAGAAAAATTAGTAAATTTAGAATATGAATTATTTTTAAAAATTCGTGGAATAATGGCAAAACAAATACAAAGAATACAAAACACAGCAATTATAATATCAAAATTAGATGTAATATGCTCTTTTGCAACTGTTGCTGGAGATTTGAATTATGTAAAACCACAAGTAAACAATTTAGGTGAAATCAATATAAAAGGCGGTAGACATCCTGTAATTGAAAAAATGCTACCAAGTGGAAGTTTTGTAGAAAATGATACATATTTAGATAAACAAAATGATAGATTATCAATTATTACAGGTCCAAATATGGCAGGAAAATCAACCTATATGAGACAAGTAGCATTAATTACACTTATGGCACAAGTAGGAAGTTTTGTTCCAGCAAGTGAGGCAAAAATTGGTGTGGTAGATAAAATCTTTACAAGAGTGGGTGCATCAGATGATTTAAGTATGGGACAAAGTACATTTATGGTAGAAATGATGGAAGTAGCAAATATTTTAAAAGAAGCAACATCAAATAGCCTTGTAATTTTAGATGAAATTGGAAGGGGAACTTCTACTTATGATGGATTATCTAT
Source organism: uncultured Clostridium sp. (assembly GCA_947363765.1). Lineage (GTDB taxonomy): Bacteria > Bacillota > Clostridia > TANB77 > CAG-508 > RGIG8482. The sequence goes on from CANAQC010000005.1 coordinate 12,248, forward strand.
TGCATGGGCAGTAGCAGGATATATTGCAGATAAACAAAAATGTGGAGCTAAAACATTATTTGCAACTCATTACCATGAATTAACAGAGTTAGAAGATAAACTAGAGGGAGTTAAAAACTACTCTATTGCTGTAAAAGAAAAAGGAGAAGATATTATTTTCTTAAGAAAAATTGTAAAAGGTGGAACAGATGAAAGTTATGGAATACATGTAGCAAAACTTGCAGGAGTTCCAACTCCTGTAGTAAAAAAGGCAAATGAGATTTTAAAAAGTTTAGAAAGAACTAATGCCCTTGGGAAAAAAGAAATAAAAGAAGAAAATAAATCAGAAGGTCAGTTAGACATGTATAACTATAAACTAGCTCAATTAGCACATGAAATAGATAAAATTAACTTAAATGAGTTAACACCAATAGATGCACTAAATGCATTAGTTAAATTAAAAGAAAGTATATCATAAAAATTTTAATAAAAAGGAGAAAATGTATATGGATAAACAAATAACAGATGAAATTACATATATAGGAGTAGATGATAAAACAATTGACTTGTTTGAAAGCCAGTATATAGTACCAAATGGAATTTCATATAATTCATATTTAATTAAAGATGAAAAAAATATTGTAATGGATACAGTAGATAAACGCGCAACAGATGAATGGTATAAAAATTTACAAATGGCATTAAATGGTGAGACTATTGATTACTTAGTAATTTCGCATTTAGAGCCAGACCATGCATATAATATTCAAAAACTTTGTGATTCATATCCAAATATGAAAATTATTGCAAATGAAAAGATATTTGCATTCATCCCACAATTTTTTCACATTCAAAATTTAGATAAAAGAAAAGTTTTAGTAGGAGAAGGAGATATAATTTCAATTGGAAAACATACATTACAGTTTATTATGGCACCAATGGTACATTGGCCAGAAGTAATGATGACATATGAAAAAAACAATAAAATCTTATTTTCAGCAGATGCATTTGGTAAATTTGGAGCATTAGATGTACAAGAAGATTGGGATTGTGAGGCAAGGAGGTATTATTTTAATATTGTTGGAAAATATGGTATGCAAGTACAATCTGTCCTAAATAAAGCAAAATCATTAGATATTAAAACGATATGTCCATTACATGGACCAATACTAACAAAAGATTTAGGTCATTATTTAGAAAAGTATAATATATGGAGTAGTTACAAACCAGAAAATAAGGGAGTAACAATAGCATATGCTTCTATTCATGGAAATACAAAAGAAGCAGCAGAACAATTTGCTAGTCTTTTAAAAGAAGAAGGAGAAGAAAAAGTATCTTTATTTGACCTTGCAAGAGATGATTTAGCAGAAGCAATTGAAGATGCATTTCGTTATGATAAATTAGTGTTAGCAGCAGCATCTTATAATTCAGAAGTATTCCCACCAATGCAAAACTTCTTACATCAATTAAAAGGAAAAAATTATCAAAAAAGAAAAATTGCTATTATTGAAAATGGTACTTGGGCACCATCTGCTGCAAAAAAGATGTTAGAAATATTAGAAGGTATGAAAGATATTACTATTTGTGAAAAAATAATAACTATTCGTTCAAGAATGAATGACAAAAATAAACAAGAAATGAGAGAACTTGCAAAAGAACTAATAAAATAGAAAAATAAACTTATAAATAAAAACAAACCAAATTCAAAAATTTGGTTTGTTTTTATATTAATTATAATATTATACAAATTAATCCGCCACTACCTTCATTTACAATACGCTCTAATGTTTCTTGTAGTTTTCCTTGTGCATCTTCTGGCATTCTACAAAGTTTATTTTGTAAACCTTCATTTACTAATTCATGAAGACTTTTTCCAAAAATATTAGATTCCCAAATTTTTTGTGGATCAGACTCAAACTCAGAAAGTAAATAATTAACCAATTCTTCAGATTGTTTTTCACTACCAACAATAGGAGATACTTCTGTCTCAATATTTGCTCTAATAATATGAAGACTTGGCGCAGTAGCTTTTAGTTTTACACCAAAACGAGAACCTTGTTTTACCATTTCTGGTTCATCTAAAATTAATTCATCAATTGAAGGTGTTACAATACCATAACCTTTTTGTTTCACTTCTTCTAAAGCATATGCTATTTTATCATATTCTTTTTTAGTAGAAGCAAGAGTGGTAATAGTTTCAAATAAATCTCCTTCATTTCCAATTTCTACACCAGAAATTTCAGTTAATATTTTATAGAAAAGTTCCTCTTTTAAAGTTATAGAAATATTAACATTACCATTACCAAGTAAAATCTCATCAAGAGATGTTTTTTCTATAATATCTGTTTTTAAAATTTTGCTAATAGATGAATCTACTTGTTTTAACATTGTTACATCTAAAAATGCATCTTTAATTTGAGTATATAAGTTTTGCTTTAACCAATGTTCATCATTAAGACCATCTACCCATTTTGGAAAATTAATGTTAATTTGTTCAATTGGGAATTCGTACAAAATTCTTGCAAAAATATCATTTAAATCATCAGCATTTAAATTAGAGCAATCAGTAGGAATAACACTTGTTTGATATTTATCTTCTAATTTTCTTGCAAGTTCTTTGGTATATTCAGAATATGGTTCACTTGAATTTAAAACAATAATAAAAGGTTTATTTAATTGCTTTAATTCTTTTACTACTCTTTCCTCAGCACTAATATAATCTTCTCTTGGAATATCTGTAATACTACCATCAGTAGTAACTAAAATACCAATTGTAGAATGTTCTTCAATAACTTTTTTAGTACCAATTTCGGCAGCTTCTTCAAATGGAATTTCATCAGTTGACCAAGGTGTTTTTACCATTCTTGGTGCATCATCTTCTAAATAACCTATAGCATTATTTACTAAATAACCTACGCAATCTACTAATCTTGTTTTTAATTTTAAATTATCACCAACAGTAATTTCAATTGCTTCATTTGGAACAAATTTTGGTTCTGTAGTCATAATTGTTCTGCCTGCTGCACTTTGTGGTAATTCGTCTTTTGCACGTTCTTTTTTGTATTCATTATCAATATTTGGAATTACAAGTAAATCCATAAATTTTTTTATAAAAGTTGATTTACCTGTTCTAACAGGTCCAACCACTCCTATATAGATATCACCATCTGTACGTTTTGCAATATCTTGATATAAGCTTAAATTTTCCATTTATTTTACCCCCTCAAAATGTTTGTACGAATTTAACTTTATTAATGTATATTTATAATAGTCATGAATATTCCTAAATTTTAAAATTTTTTATTATAAATTTAAAAACAGATATAACAAAAAAATGTATGAGGAATAAGATATAACATAAGAAATTTGCATTCTATATTTATTTATGGTAAAATATAGAACAAAGAAAAGCACTTTAAGAAAGGATAGATGTATAATGGCGCAAGATACAATAGCTATTGTAATGGCAGCAGGAAAAGGAACTAGAATGAAATCTAAAAAATCTAAATTAGTACATAAAATATATGGGAAAGAAATTATAAAAAGAGCGGTAGAAAATGTAAAAAGAGCTGGAATTGATAATATTATTGTTGTAGTAGGTTATCAAAAAGAACAAATAGAAGAAGTATTAAAAGATAGTGTCACATATGCAGTTCAAGATGAACAATTAGGAACAGGTCATGCAGTTATGAAAGCTGCAAAACTAATAGAAGGAAGAAAAGGTAAGGTTCTAGTATTAAATGGTGATCATCCTATTATGAGACCAGAGACTTTAAAAAACTTAGTAGATATATCAAATAAAAAACAAGAAAGTGCAACAATATTAACAATGGTACATGAGAATGTTTTACCATATGGAAAAATTATACATGATGGTGAAGGTAAAATTAAAGAAATTGTTGAACATAAAGATTGTAATGATGAACAGCTTAATATAAAAGAAGTAAATCTTGGAATGTATTGTTTTGATATTGAAGAACTAGAAAAAGCATTAAAAGAATTAAAAAGTAATAATGCACAAAATGAGTATTATTTAACAGATGTTATTAAAATTATGTATGACAAAGGACTAAAAACAGGTTCAATTGTTGTATCAGATAATGCAGAAGTATTAGGAATAAATGATAGAATGGATTTACAAGTTCTAACAAAAGCATTGCAATTACGTATTAATACACAACATATGAGAAATGGTGTTACAATAGAAGATATTAATAATACATATATTTATGATGATGTAGAAATTGGAATAGATACAGTTATTCATCCAAATACTACAATAAAAACTGGAGTAGTAATTGGAGAAGATTGTGAAATTGGACCAAATGCATATATTAGAGAGGGATGTAAGTTATCAAATAATGTAAAAATAGGAAGTTTTGTAGAAGTTAAAAAAGCAATTATTGGAGAAGGTACAAAAGTCCCACATCTTTCATATATGGGAGATTGCGAAATTGGTTCAAAAACTAATATTGGTTGTGGAACAATTACTTGCAATTATGATGGATTTAATAAAAGCAAAACTATAATAGGAGATAATTCTTTTGTTGGTTCTAATACAAATTTAGTTGCACCAGTAACTTTAGGAAAAAATACTTTTGTTGCAGCAGGTTCAACAATAACAGATGATGTACCAAATGATTCACTTGCTATTGCAAGACAAAGACAAACCAATAAAGAGGGATGGAATAGAAAATAAAATTGAAAAAGCATATATACAGTAATTTTGTATATATGCTTTTTAATATACAAGATTTCATAATATGTTATTGACATAAAACGAAATAAATGTTAAAATGTTTACATAATGTAATAAAAATAAAGGGTAAAGAGGTAGTTTTTATAATGAAAGTAAAAATAAAAGATAATAAACCAAAGTTAACAGTAGTAGAAAGAAAAATATTAAACGAACTAAAAAAATATGATTACAAAATTTTGCAAAAAGAAATAGCAAGCATATTAGGAATATCAAGTTCATCAGTTTGTAAACATGAAAAAAATTTGGAAGAAAAAGGATATAATATAAAAGAAGAAAGGAAAGAAAGGAAAAAAACACAATTAACGCAAAAACAGCAAGAATTATTAGATTTATTAGAAAGTCGTAATTATACAATAACACAAATTGAAATTGCTAGAATAATGAATATAACAAGACAAAGGGTTAATAATATAATAAATGAAATAACAATTAAAGGATATACTATAGAATTTAAAAAGCCTATTAAAGAAGATGAGAAAAAATGCATGTTAAAAGAAAAAAACGAAATAGAACAAAAACAATTATCTGAAAAAGAGCAAGAATTACTTTCAATTTATGAAGAAAGAGATTATAAAGCAACAAGTAAGGATATTAGTAATATAATGAAAATATATCCATCATATATACAAAGATTAATTCAAAAGTTTTGTGAATTTTCATTATCACAAGAAGATGCAAAAAGAGTAGCAAAATTTATAAAATATAAGACAAATTTAAAAAAATTACCTCAAAAAATAGAAAATACCAATAAAATTAACTATGATAATATTGGAGTTTTAATAGATGAATTACTACAAGATCAAAAAGAAGATAAAACAAAGGCAGTAGAATTTGTAATTGCATATGAGAAAATCTTATTAAAAAGAGGACTTGAAAGAGTAGAAGAACCACTATATAAGTTATTATTAAAATACAATATAAAATTAACAAAATTACAATGTCTAGAAATAAAAGATTTAATTAATACATATGAACAAATTATAAAAGAGCAAAAAGATTTAACAATGCAAAAAATGGAACAACCATCAATACAGCAAGATAAAGGTATTGAATTATAAATAATATAAAAAGAAGATAAAATAAATAAAACTATTAAAATGTTATTTACTTTATCTTCTTTTTAATAATACTATAACTTGTTGTCACCAGGAACAAAGTAATCAACAACACCATAAACAAGTGCACCAATTATAGCAGCAATCCAAGAAATACTGTATCCAGCTACAAAGAATTGAGTAACATATAAAACTACTGCTGAAAGTACAAAACCAACAAATCCTTTACCAAAAGGACTAGCATGTAATCCTGTAAATTTTACAATTAAATAATCAATAACAGTTAGAACAACAGCAGCAAGAGCTAGAGTCCATATATTATTTATGCTAAATCCAGGTGTGAAAAATGCAGTAATAGCAAGAACAATAGCAGCGGCTACAAATCTCCATATAATTTGTCCAATTGTACTAGTTCCATTTGATGTCTGAACATTACTTCTTTCGTTATCCATAAAGAAAACCTCCTATCTTTTAAAAGATATTTGTATGCAATTTTCAAAGTTTGCAATTTTATTATAAACAAAAAAATAAAAATTATACAAACGAAAAAAGTATAATAAATCAAAAACTGTTTAAAATAACTATATATAAAAACAAAAAAGAGAGGAAAAGTCATGTTAATTACTTTTGTTAGAGCCATTTTTTTATACATAGTTGTTTTAGTAGTAATGCGTTTAATGGGTAAAAGAGAAATTGGACAATTACAGCCATTTGAACTTGCAATTTCAATTATGATTGCAGATCTTGCATCAATTCCAATGACAGAAACAGGAATACCAATAACAAGAGGAATTATACCAATTTTTGGATTGCTTATTATGCATTTACTTATTTCTTTTATTAACTTAAAAAGCGTAAAAGCAAGAGAAATAATTTGTGGAAAACCAAGAATTCTAATTTATAGAGGAAAAATTGATGAAAAAGCTTTAATAAAAGAAAGATTTACTATTAATGAATTAGAAGAAAGATTAAGAGGAAATAATGTTGCAAATATTGGAGATGTTGAATATGCAATATTAGAAACAAGTGGAGACCTTACAGTTATTCAAAAACCAAATAAGAGGACAACAATACCAGAGGACTTTAATATTATGCCAGAATATGAAGGTATACCATATAATTTAGTAGTAGATGGAAAGATAATGGAAAAAAACTTACAAAAAATTGGAAGAAACTATACTTGGCTTGTAAAACAAGTAGAAAAGTTTGGTATAAAACCAGAAGAAGCTTTACTTGTAACATTAGATGGAAAAGAACAAATCTTTTGCCAAAAGAAAGGGGAAAAAGATGTATAAAGAAGTAATTATTAGTATTATTATTGCAACTATAATTTTAGTATTAAATTTTATTACACAAACTTATACAAAAAATGCAGTCTCACAAGTTAGTAAACACTTAGACAATACAAAAGAAGAATTAATAAAACAAAGTCCAGACTATGAAACAGCTTCAAAAAAGGCAGATGATACCTTAAATAAATGGGAAGAACTAGATGATATAATTGCTCTTTATATAGAACATGCTGAAATAGAAAAAGTAAAAACCGCTTTAATATCAATGCAAAGTTTTATTAAAATGGAGGATGATTCACAAGCGGTTGATAGTATAGATAGATGTAAATATATTCTAGAAAATATAAAACAAAGAGAGCAATTTTCAATAGATAATATATTTTAAGTTCAAAAATATAATTTTATTAGTTTACTAAATCATCCATTTCATAATATCCAGGATTTTTGTTAGAAATAAATATAGCAGCCTTTAGAGCACCTTGTGCAAATACATTTCTAGAATAAGAAGTATGTTTTATTTCAAAAGTTTCATGTTCTCCAAAAAATAATACACTATGTTCTCCAACAATATTTCCACCACGGATAGAAGAAAAGCCAATTTCTTTTGGATTTCTTTTATTGTGTATGTCATGACGATTAAAATTATAGTCTAATTTTTCTCCTAATGCTTCACAAATAGAATCTGCAAGTGATATAGCAGTACCACTTGGAGCATCTAGTTTTTTATTGTGATGTGTCTCTACAATTTCGATATTGGTTTGTGGTAACTTTTTTGCAACTTGTGCAACAATTTTTTTCATAAGATTAATATCAAAAGACATATTAGAAGATTTAAAAATTGGAATTAAAGTAGATGCTACTTTAATTTCTTCTAATTGTTCATTAGTAAATCCAGTAGTAGCAATTACAATGGGAACTTTTTTTGCTACTGCATAATCTAAAATATTAAAAGTAGAAATAGGTACACTAAAATCTACTATTACATCTGGCTTTTCTTTTATATCTTCTATTTTGGAGTATACAGGAAAAACGTTTTTTCCTGTATCATTAATATCAAATCCACCAATTAGTAAAAGTTCTTTAAAATTATCAATCTCATTTACTAAATTTTGTCCCATTCTACCATTACATCCGTTAATTAAAACTTTTATCATAATTTAAAATCCTTCTTTCTTTTATATATTAAATATCTAAAACTATTATACAAAAAAAATAGAAAAAACTGCAAGTAATATAACAAAAAAATTAATTACTTACAGTTTTAAATATAAAATACCATTATAATCTAGTGTATAATAAGTACAAGACTAAGAAAAATATAGGCATATCTATATAATTTTCTAACAATTGGCTTTTTTTCATAAGCTTTATAAGATTCATAAATTGCACAATACTTATCTACAAAACTTACAATAAAACTTTCCTTATAATGTGGTAGACTAATTGTTAAAGGCCACATATGTTTTAATATAATATCTTTTTCAACATTATTTAATGTAAACAATGTTGATGCATTTTTAAAAGCAGTTTTTGGATGAGTGAAAGCATGAAAGCCTTTTCTACCATCTTGTCTTAATCTCCAATCATACAAAAATAAATCATGTAACATTCCAGCTCTAGCAACAGATATATAATCTAAATTAAATTTTCTGCAAATTAAGTAACTATAATAAGCTACATTTTTGCAATGTTCAAAACATGAAGTATCATAATGCTGTTTATAATTTTTCATTTTTTGTACAGTTTCGTTTGAAACTAAATCATCTATAATTAAATCAAAGTCAGATTTTAATAATTCTTTGTTTTCTTCTAGCATTAACATAAATAAAATTCAACCCCTAAAAATCTTTTGTTTAATATTCTTACATTTCAATTATACCATAAAAATTAAAGATTTGTCTATTTTAATAAAAATTTAATAAAAATGACATCTTTTATATAAGACCATAACTTTTCATTTCATATTCTAATGTTTTTTTGTTTTCATCTGATAAAGGTGTTAAAGGTAATCTAGGTAAACCACAACAAAAACCAAGAATATTTAAAGCTTCTTTTACAGGTATAGGATTTACTTCACAAAATAGTGCATTTATTAAATTAATAGATTCTAATTGAGATTTTTTAGCATCTTCAAAATTTCCTTTTAAGTAATCTAAAACCATTTTAGTAGTTTTTTTAGGTGCAATATTTGAAACAACAGAAATAACACCTTTTCCACCAAGAGAAAGAACAGGTAATATCTGATCATCATTTCCACTATAGATAGTTAAATTATCACCACATAAAGAAGCAATTTCAGCAACTTGAGATAAATTTCCACTAGCTTCTTTAATAGCAACAATATTTGAGATTTTAGAAAGTTCTAAACAAGTTTTAGGTAATATATTAACACCAGTTCTACTTGGAACATTATAAACAATAATAGGCAAATTTGTGTTAGAAGCAATAGCTTCATAATGTTTAATAATACCGAATTTGTGTTGCTTTGTTATAATAAGGAGTTACAATTAATACACCATCTGCACCAATATCTTGGGCATATTTAGTAAGACTTATAGCAGTAGCTGTACAGTTACTACCAGTTCCAATAATAACAGGAACACGTCCGTGCTACTTTCTTTACAGCAAATAAAAAGCATTCTTTTCTTTCTAAATCTGTCATAGTAGCAGATTCACCAGTAGTTCCACACACTACCAAAGCATTAATTCCTTCATTAATTTGAAAATCAATTAAACGACCAAATTCTTCATAATTTACACCTGACTCAGTAAAAGGTGTTACGATTGCAGTTGCACAACCCTCAAATAAAATTTTTTTCATATATATTTACACGCTCCTAAAAGCTTATGTATTTCAAAGTATATAATTATATATTTTGATTTCCTATATTATATGTTAAGAAAGAAAAAAAAGAAATAGTTTTTATAATGTTTTTTTAAATAATTTATTGCATAAGATAAATACTTATTATAAAATATATATATCAAAAAAACATATAAACAAATTTAACTATTATTGTATGTACATAATATAAAATAAAATTTATTTATACTAAAAAAAGGAGAAAATGCAAGAATGCAACAAAAAGGAATTACAATAATTTCATTAGTAATAACTATTATTTTATTATTAATTCTATCAAGTATTGGAATTGGAGTAGGCATAAATAGTATAAAGTCGACAACAGATTCTGTTTTAACCTCTGAATTAATCATGGTACAACATGCAACATTAGAACAATATACAAAATATAAAAAAACAAATGACAAAGCTTATTTGGTAGGAAATAAAATGAATATAGAAGAAGTAAAAGATATAGCCAATCAAATGGGAATTAGTTTAGTTAATATACCAAATACTTATGAAAATTCAGATTATTACAAACTAGATAAAGCAAGCCTAATTGAAATGGGAATACAAAATAGTAATGATGAATACATTATTAACTATATTACTGGTGAAGTATTTAACATTACCCAAAAAGAAACCAGTAATCATCAACCATTATATGTAAAAGCAAATAGTTTTTATACAGAATAAGGAGAAATATATGGATATAGAAAAAAATGTTGAAACTTTAAAAAAAGAACTCTCATTTTCAAGAATTTTAAAAAAAGAACCCATGAATAAACATACTACATTTAAAATTGGTGGAATAGCAGATATTTATATAAATGTTGGTTGTATAAAAGATTTACAAACAATATTAATGTATACAAAACAAAATAATATACCATTAACAGTTATTGGAAATGGTAGTAATATATTAGTAAAAGATAATGGAATAAGAGGAATTGTTATAAATCTTAATATGCAAAAATATAAAATTGAAAAGCAAGAAAAAAAAGCAGTAGTTACTTGTGATGCAGGAGTTAAAAATGCTATTATTGCAAATAAACTTTTAGAAGAAGGAATTAGTGGATTTGAATTTGCTCATGGTATTCCTGGAACAATTGGTGGAGCAGTTAGAATGAATGCAGGAGCACATGGTATAGAAATGAAAGACATTATAATAAATACTACTTATATGGATTATGATACAAATATAAAAACATATTCTAATAAAGACCAAGAATTTGAGTATAGAACAAGTATATTTAAAAATAAGAAACTTATTATAATAGGAGTTAAATTAGAATTATCTTATGCTAAAAAAGAAGAAATTAAACAAAAAATGGATGAATATAAGAAATATAGAATAGAAAAGCAACCAATATCAAATCCAAGTGCAGGAAGTACTTTTAAAAGGGGCAAAGACTTTATTACAGCAAAACTAATTGATGAGTGTGGACTAAAGGGATATAAAATAGGAGGAGCACAAATTTCACCTATACATGCAGGATTTATTATTAATAAGGAAAATGCAACAGCAAAAGATGTATTAGATTTAATTGAATATACTAAAACTAAAGTATATGAGAAATATAAAAAAGAAATTGAATTAGAAATTGAGGTTATAGGAGAATAATATAGAAAGGAAGAAAGAAAAATGAAGGGAATATTTGTATGGTTTAGTAAAAATACTAAAATGAAAAGATGGATTGGACTTATTTTATTAGGAATAGTACTAGTATGTTATGGAATGGCAGAAATATTAGTAGCAAATGAAATGAGTCTTTTTGAGGTAGCAAAAATAGTAGTACTATTTGTAATTGGATTTAGTTTTGTTATCTTAGGGGTTATATATGCACAAAAAAGAACATTAGAACTATTAATAGAAGCAAGTGATTTGCGTTTAGAAAAAGGAAACAAAAATGTTAATATAAATTCATTAATATTTAATAAAAAAATATATGACAAAGGTCCTAATATCGTAGTAATTGGAGGAGGGGCAGGACTTAATACTGTATTAAAAGGATTAAAAAACTACACAAGTAATATTACTGCAATTGTAACTATATCAGATTATGGAAAATTACCAACAGGTTCTAGAATACAATTAGACTTACCGCCATTAGAAGATATTAAAGAATCATTAATGGCACTTTCTTATAATGAAGAAGCTATAGAAAATATATTTAATTTTCAGTTTAAAGAAGGTAGTCTAAGAAATTTAAGTTTTGGTGATATTTATTTATATACAATGAGAGAACTATATGGAGATTTTACACAATCTATTGAAAAAGCAAAAGATATTTTACATATGGTAGGTAGAGTACTTCCTGTTACTTTAGATGAATTTAAAATTTGTGCAGAACTTGAAAATGGTATGGTTGTAGAAGAAAAAGAAAGAATACCTGAAATTGTATTCGATAAAGTAACAAAAATTAGTAGAATTTATATTAATCCATCAAATTGTATTCCAGCGCCAGGTGTATTAGAAGCTATTAAAAATGCAGATGCAATTGTTATGGGACCAGGTAGTCTTTATACAAATGTAATACCAAATTTATTAGTAAAAAATGTTTCTAAAACAATTAAAGAAAGTAAAGCTATAAAAATTTACGTAAACAATATTATGACAGAACCAGGTCAAACAGATAATTATTCAGTATCAGACCATATTAGTGCAATTATTGAGCATGCAGGTGAAGGAATTATTGATTATTGTATTTATGATACAGGTGAAGTTATTCCAGAATATATAAGAAAATATAATCAAAAAGGACAAGATTTAGTAGAACAAGATGTTCAAAAAGTAAAAGAACAAGGAGTTAAAGGATTACAAGAAAACTTATCAACAATTACAGACAATAATATTCGTCATAATCCAAAAGCAGTTGCAAAAGCAATTATACAAATTATATGTGATGATTTAAAATATAGAGATAAACAAAATGATGCACAATATATTATGTTGAATTCAAGACTAAAAGAACAAGGAGTATTAAACAAAAATAGGAAACCAATTTATAAACCAAAACATCAAAAAGAAAAGCCAATATCAAAACATGAAGAAAAAAGAGTTAGTAAGTTTAATGAAAAATATAAAGAAAGAATAAATTCAATACAAACAAGTGATATAAAAAGAGAAGAAAAACGTAGAAAAATAGAAGAAGATAAATATAGAAGATAAACTAATAGTATAATAAAGAATAAGTAAAGACTAAAGAAACCAATATTAAAGGAGAAACAAATGAAATTTACAAAAAAAGAACTTAATTTAGAAAAAGGTTTATCAAAAGAGTGGATTATTACAAATGGAATAGGAGGAATGTCATCTTCTACTATTTTAAATTGTAATACAAGAAAATACCATGGATTATTAATTGCACCATTAACTCCACCTGCTAGAAGATTTCTTATTTTATCTAAAATTGATGAAAGTGTTCAAATAGAAAATAAAAAATATAATCTTTATACGAATATGTGTAAAGATTATATTTCAGAAGGGTATCAATATCAACAAAGTTTTGAAAAAGATTATATTCCAACATTTACATATAAAGTAGATAATATAATATTAAAAAAACAAATTTGTATGGAATATGGAAAAAATACAGTTGCAATTCTTTATAATGTGAAAAATAGTGAAAAACAAGCAAAATTAACACTTGCACCTATTATGAACTATAGAGATTTTCATCAAATGAATACAAATCATAATTATAAATTAAAACAAGAAACAAAGGCTAAAAAAACAAAAATTATTATAGATGGAAATAGTCAGACACCAATTTATATACAATCAAATGAAGGAAATTATATTGAACATGAAAATGATACTTTTAAAAATATGTTTTATATAGAAGAAGAAAAAAGAGGCTTTTATGCAGAAGAAGATCATATAGTAATAGGAAGATATGAAATAGAATTAGAACCAATGGAAGAAAAGCAAATTTCTATTATATGTTCACTAGAAGAAAATATAGAACAATTAAATGCCCTAGATATAATTAATAAAGAAATAGAAAGAATAAATAAATTAGTATTAGATTCTAAACTTGTAAATGAAAAAACAATGTCTAAAAAAGAACAAGAATTAATTAGAGATTACATAATAGCAACAGATAACTTTTTAGTGTATAGACCTTCTTTTAGTTTACACACTTTAATTGCAGGATATCCATGGTTTTTAGATTGGGGAAGAGATGCATTAATTTCTTTTGAAGGACTACTTTTAATACCAAAACGATTTGAAATGGCAAAAGAAGTTTTATTAACTTTTACAAAAAATATTAAATATGGTCTTGTTCCAAATGGATATTCAGGATTTGATAATAGACCATTATATAATAGTGCAGATGCGTCACTTTTATTATTTGAACAAGTTAAAAAATATATAAATTATACAAATGATGAAGAATTTATAAAAAAGAATATATATCCATATTTAAAAGAAATTATTGAATTCTATAAAACAGGGATAGATGTAGATGATAATAACATTTACTTAGATAAAGACTACTTATTAGTAACAGGAACAATAAAAACACAAAACACTTGGATGGATGCAAAATATGGAGACTTTGCAGTTACTCCTAGAAATGGAAAAGTAGTTGAAATGAATAGCCTATGGTATAATGCTTTAAAAATTATGGAAGAACTAGTAAAGAAATTTGAAGGGATAAAAAATGCAAAAATATATCAAGAACTTGCAAAAAAATGTAAGGTTACATTTAATGAAAAGTTCTATCAGCCAAAACGTAAATGTTTATATGATGTATTAGGAGATAATAAAATAAGACCAAATCAGCTATTTAGTTTATCATTATCATATAAAATATTAGATCCATCATCAGAAATTGCAGAAAACATGATGCAAACAGTTACAAAAAAATTATTAAATCCATATGGATTAAAGACTTTAGCCAAAGGGGAAGAAAACTATACTGAAATATATGAGGGGAATCCATATAAAAGAGATATGAGTTATCATCAAGGAATTACATGGCCATGGCTATTAGGACTTTATGCTGATAGTAAAATTGCAATTATAAAATCTTGCAAAGATAAAGAAAAGAAAAAGTTATTAAAAAAAGAATATAATGAATTTAAGAGTAATTTATATAAAACTTTCTATAAATCATTTTATGAAGAAGGAATGATTGGAAGTATAGAAGAATTACACGATTCAAAACAACCATATTTACCAAAGGGAGCTTTAGCACAAGGATGGAGTGTAGCAGAAGTATTTAGAATATTATTAAAAACATAAATTAAGTATATAAAATATAAGAAAGAAGAAAAATTATGCGTATATTAGGAATAGATCCAGGATTTGCAATTACAGGATATAGTATTATTGATTATATAGGAAATAAATTTAAATTAGTTACATCAGGAGCAGTTTTAACAAAGGCAGGTGAATCTTTTCCATTAAGGTTATTAAAATTAAATAATGATTTAGAACAAATTATTAATGAGTATTCACCAGATGCAATTTCAGTAGAAGAATTATTTTTTAATAATAATGTAAAAACTGCCATTAATGTAGCGCAAGCAAGAGGAGTTATTTTAGTAGTAGGTTGTAGAAAAAATATTCCTACATTTGAGTATACACCACTTCAAATAAAACAAGCAGTAACAGGATATGGACGAGCAGATAAAGTTCAAGTACAAAAAATGGTAAAAACAATATTGAATGTAGAAAGTCTGCCCAAATTAGATGATACAACAGATAGTATGGCAGCTGCTATTTGTCATGCACATAGTTCAAAATTTTCACAAAAATTATAAAACATATATTAAATATCCTAAAAAGGAGAAAAAAATGACTATAGAAGCAATTGAAAAAGAATTGAAAGAAGGAAGATTAGCTGAGATTTATCTTTTATATGGAGAGGAAACTTATTTAATTGATACTTGTGTAAAAAAAATAAAAAAATTATTTGGGGAAATTATAAAGGGGATTAATTATATAGAAATTGATGATACAAATTTAGGACAATTAATTTCTAATTTAGAAACACCTAGTTTTGGATATGAAAAGAAAATAGTAATTGCAAAAAATACAGGAATTTTTAAAAGGGAATTAAAGAAAAAAGGTGCTAATTTCCAAGAATTAAGAGATAAAATATATAAATATTTAAAAGATAATGCAAGTATTATAAAACAAGATAATCTTCTAATATTTATAGAAGAGTCTGTAGATAAAGGAAAAATGCTTTCTTGTATAGAAGAAATAGGAGCAGATATTTGTAAATTTGAATATCAAAAATTACCCAATATAATGGCAAGACTAAAGGCAATTTGTAGGGCTTATCAAGTAAATATAGATGATAATACTATAAAATATTTTATACAATGTGTACGGAGTTAGCATGCAAGATTTAATAAACGAAATTAGAAAGCAGATTGAATATGTAGGAATTGGAAATAATATTACAAAAGAAAGTATAGATTTACTTACAATAAAGCAAGTAGAAAGTGTTATATTTGATTTAACAGATAGTTTAGGAAAAAAAGACATAAAAGAAGCAATACTTGTTTTAAATAATTTACTTTATGCAAAAGAACCAATACAAAAGATTTTAATTACATTATATAATCATTTTAAAAAGATATATTTAACAAAACTGGCAATTAGATATAATCGTAATGTACGGAGAAGTATTAGATTTAAAGCCAAATCAAGCTTTTTTAAGTGGAAAATATAAAATACAAGCAAATTATTTTGAGGAATCTGAATTAAAACAAATTTTAGATGAATTTATTAATTTAGATACAAACTATAAATTAGGATTAATTGATTTAAATATAGGACTAGAAGCAATTCTTTGTAGATATTGTTCTTAAAAAATGTATAAAAAATCTTCTTTTTCAAACAATAAGAAAAATGGCTTTGCTAAAAAGATGTATACTATGCTTTACACTAGCACAGTCAAAAGAAAAAGGAGAGATTTTTATGTATAATACTAAAATAAATTTTAGAACAGATTTAGCATTAGAAAGAAGAGATTTATATAAAAAAGCAAATAGTTTAGACAAGGAAATTGATGGGATTGAAACAGAAGAAGAAGAAAATGGACCAAGAATTAGGACTGCTAGAGTAAAAGTATTAGATGAAAATGGTGCACAAGCAATTGGAAAGCCAATTGGTAATTATATCACAATTGACATTCAAAAATTGAAAATTGCAACAGAAGAAGATATACAAGAATCTGCTGAAGTTCTTGCAAAAGAATTAAGAGCATTACTTGAAAAACATTCTGCTTCTAAAGATGAAGTTTTAGTAGTAGGATTAGGAAATCAATATGTAACACCAGACTCATTAGGACCAAAAGTAATTAATGATATTGATGTAACAAGACATATTTTAACATATATGCCAGAAGTATTATCAGAAGATACAAGACCTGTTAGTGCAATTTCACCAGGAGTACTTGGAACAACAGGAATAGAGACACTAGAAATATTAAAAGGAATAGTAGATAATGTACATCCAAAACTATTAATTGTAATTGATGCATTAGCTTCAAGAAGTATAGAAAGGATTAGTAGTACTATTCAGCTTGCAGACACAGGAATTACACCAGGTGCAGGAGTAGGGAATAAAAGAAAGGATTTAAGCAAACAAACTTTAGGAATACCAGTTATAGCTCTTGGAATACCAACGGTTGTAGATGCTGCAACAATTGCAGCAGATAGTTTGGATTTACTAATTCAAAAGCTTCAAGATGAAGCAAATTCAAATGAGTTTTTAAATAATTTGCAAGAAGAAGATAAATATGAAATGATAAAAAAAGTTCTTGTACCAGAAGAATACAATTTTATAGTAACACCAAAAGAAATAGATGATTTAATTGAAAATATGAGTTCAGTTGTAGCAAGAGGAATTAATATTGCAACACAACCCAAAGATATAAATGAAAAATAATAGTACAGGGAAATTAAAGTTTCCCTGTACTATTATTTTTTGTTAAATATTATATAAATACTATATTAAATAGATACAATAAAACTAAATGAACAGGATAAAATCCATATAAAACATATTTTGTATCTAATCCTTTTTTTCCATTATAAAGATTAATAAAAATAAGAGGCACTAAATACCATATAAATAATAATGTATATTCTAAATAGATACCTGTAGTTATAATAAGTGGTAAATATCGTATAACACATAAAAGTATATAAGATAAATTCATTTTCCATTTTTGTTCTTTAAATATATGGAAAATAAAAATCATTAAAACTCCAAAATAGCCATAATCGGTCTTAAAAAAGTCTGCACTAATTGCAAGACAAACAACTAATAATAATCCAATTGCTTTATTTTTACATTGTTCATAACCAATAATTGCAATTAGTCCAATTAAAAGAGTAAAAAATATATTTAAACTAAAGTCTGATTTAAACATAGAACAAAACCACATAAATGGAACTTGTGATACAATTCCAAACATTAATAGGCGAATACAATAATTTTTTTTACTTTTTGTATGAGCATAACCTTCACTAATTCCAAATGCAAATATAGGAAAAGCAATACGACCAATATAATTAAAATAAGAAAATTTGCTATATAGTGCATATCCTAAATGGTCACAAAACATAGTGACCATAGCAATTATTTTTAATATAAAATTTGACATAATTTTAATAATCCTTTACTTTTTATTTAAATCTTCATTTGTTTGTCTTTCTTCATTATAACAATCTATAAAATACAGAGGTCTACCTTTTGTTTCATTAAAAGTTCTTCCTAAATATTCACCAATAACACCTAAAAAGATAAGCTGAATACCACCAAGAAATAAAATAACTACCATTGTAGACGAATATCCAGGAACATCTATACCATAAAATATAGTTTTAAAAATAATTGCTAACATATAAATAAAACCAGCAATTGAAACTAAAATCCCAATAATTGCAGCCCATCTAAGAGGTGCTGTAGTAAAGGAAGTTAATCCATCAATTGAAAGATTAATTAATTTTGCATAATTCCATTTAGTTTGACCAGCAGCACGTGGATCACGATCAAATAAAATTTCTTTTTTATTATATCCAATCCAACTAAATAATCCTTTAGTATATCGTTGTGATTCGTGAATTGATTTTAATGCTTCAACACAACGTCTATCTAATAGGCGAAAATCGCCAGTATCTTTTTGAATTTCAATATTAGTAATGCTTTGAAGAGTTTTATAATACATTTTAGAAGTAAACTTTTTTAAAAAGCTTTCTCCTTTTCTAGATTTTCTTTTAGCATAAACATCATCATATCCGTCTTCCCAATACTTTAACATTTCTGGAATTAATTCAGGTGGATCTTGTAAATCTGCATCAATTATTATTACACAGTCTCCTTTTGCATAATTAAGACCTGCAATCATAGCAGTTTCTTTTCCATAATTTCTAGAAAGGTTTAAATAGCAAATACGGCTATCTTTTCTTCTTAATTCTCTCATCATTTTTAAAGTATCATCTTTACTACCATCATTAATAAACAAAACTTCAAAACAATATTTTGATAGGTTGTCCATAATAGGTGTAAGACGGTCATATAATAAATTTAATACTTCTTGTTCATTATATGCAGGAACAAGAATAGTAACTAATTTTTTATTTTCTTCCATAATAAAAAACCTCCCTATAGAATTATTATATATTATAATCTATAGGGAGTAAAGAGATTTTTCAAGAAATAATTATTCTTTTGCAACCATATTATTTGTCAATCTATATACATGACATATATCACAATCTGTACAAATTGAAACATTATTGTCAAAAATTAATTTAAGAGTGGTAATAAATTCATCTTCATAATTATTTATTAAATGGATATATAGTTTTTTTGGTAAAATATTAAGAAGTGCATTTAAACAATAATCATTTGAAGAAAAAGAAATATCAGATAGATATTTTGCATCTAATAAAGAATTATCAAGTGGGATAATGTTTTTGTTTTTATCTAACAAAATACAATCTTTATTTGTATATACAAGATGAACAACATCCATAGTACTTTCTTTAGAATTTACGTATAAATGTAAAATATTTATAAATTCATAATATTCTCTTTCAATCAAAAAGTTATTAACTGATAAATCAATATTTTCATCTAAAAGATTTCTGTAGTTTTGGAGTCTAAAATTAACAAATCCAGTAAGAATAAAACCATGGTGTTCTAATAAATAATTTTGTAGAGCATTAAAAATGGCTTCATATCTTTTTTTATTTAAATCTTCATCTACTATAAAAAGATCTTGGCAATTTTCTAATATTTGTTGTTTCTCAATATCATTAAAATAAAAATAGTTATATTGTAAAATATTTTTAATTAGTTTCTTTTCATAAAAAAATAGAATACATTTTGTTAATCGATCACATAATAAATCATAGAAAATATTAATATCTTCACCAGTATAATGTAAAATTACGTTTTCATATATTTTAAAATTACGATTTGACAAATAAATATTATCTATATTTAAGTTTGAAAAATCTTTTAGTAGATAATCTATTACATATGCATTATTGCTCTTTATGCAAACGGATTTCATGAAATAAAACTCCTTTCATTGTTATAAAAAATAGTATCTACCAAAAATTGTTTAGATATACATTATTTTATGCAATTTGATTTTGTTTGGAAACTTGTTTTTAAAAAAAGAGGCTCTATTTAATGAACCTCTAAAAAATTTATATCTTCTTTATTATATTCTTCAGGTTTTAGTCCAACAGTACTTTTCATATAGTCTAATAAAAAGATAAAGAACACAGTAAATATACAACCTAGAATAATATATACATATGAAGTATTTGTTATTTCTAATAGTGCAGAACAAACAAAACATAAAATTGCCCTTAATATACTATATAAAAGTTCACTTGCTAAAGATATTTTAGTTCGTAGTTTTGAAGTAGTAAAATTATTTAAATATCTTTTAATTAAAGTATAATAAGGTCCTTTTATAGCATATTGTAAAGCTAACATCAATAATATAATTTCCAATGTTAATCCAAAATTTAATCCAATCATGGTAGATAATCCAATAACAATAAAAGAAATAGTAGTACGAGTGGCAAAAACACTTAAAGTTTTATTTTTATATCTATTATGAAATTTATCTTGATTAGCAGATGAAAAACCAGATATTAATTGAAGAACAGCATATATTAATCCAAAGTATTGAGCAGGTAATCCAATATCAGTTAAAATACTACTTCTTAAAGTAGAATACATTGCAAGTATTGCACAAAAAACACCATTAAAAATTATTAAGCTTCTAAGTCTATTGGATTTAACTATAAATTTAGAAGCAGTTTTTAAGTCTAATAAAATATTTTTAATAGAAATATTTTCTAAATCATTTTCTTCACAAGTAGAATTTTCTACTTCTTTAAAATTAAAAGATAATAATAATGAAATAATACATATAAAAAGTGATAATATCATTGGTAAATAGCCATTAATAACAAATAAAAAACCAGTAGTAACACCAGAAATAGCATCAAAATAATAAAATATTGAACTAGCTTTACCATCTATTTTAGAAAATATTTCACCTCTTTTTTTAGTTTTTGGAATAGAATCATAAAGTAAATTAGACTCAGTTAGTCCTTTTAAGGCATATCCAAAAGCAGAAAAAAACCAAGCGAGTATAATCATATATATATTACTAGCAAGAATAAGTAAAATTAAATCAAAAACAATAAAAAGATTGCCAAGAATTATACTTTTTCTTTTACCTAATTTAGAAACAATTATATTACTAGGAATCTCAAGAATAAATTTAAAGATAGGATAAAAAGCATCTACAAATAGAACTTGTGCAGCTGATAAACCTTTTATTCCAGTTAAAAACAAAAATTCAATTGCATAATAAAACAGTGCATCCCAAGAGATTGCTTTATATATTGGGAATATTTTCATATTATAAGACATATTACCTAAATTTTTAGTATTTTCCATATTTTTCACCTTTGTACATATTTTTAATTATTATATATTAGGCAAAAAAAATTGTAAATAAGTTTGTAATATAAATTGACAAAAAACATAGATATTGATAATATAGAGTTACAGTTCCTTAAAAACTGATTTTGAAATAATTATTCTACAATGAAAGGAATATTTATAAACTATGAATTTATATCCAAAACTATATATAGATAATGTAACGAGTATTACATATGAAATGTTACAACAAAATAATATAAAAGGTTTAATTTTAGATGTAGATAATACACTTATAGATTATGAAAATAATATGCTAAAAGGAGTAGAACAATGGTGTGAAGAACTAAAAGAAAAAGGCATTAAATTTTGTATTGCTTCAAATAATCATAAAGGTAAAAAGATAAAAGAAGTAGCAGAAAAATTAGGAATAGAATATATTTTTTTTGCAAGAAAACCACTAAAAGTAGGCTTAAATAAAGCAAGTAAGAAAATGACTCTATCAAATAATGAAATAGCAGTAATAGGAGATCAAATTTTTACAGATATTTTAGGAGCAAATAGATGTAAAATGTTTTCTATATTAATTGAGCCAATAGAAGAAAGAGACATTTTTATAACAAGAATAAAACGACCAATTGAAAATATAATTAAAAAAAATTATCAAAACAAACAAAAAAATACTAAAGGAGAAAGGGAAATTTAAAAAATGTATATTAATGATGTACATATTGCATATTACATAATATTTGGAATATTAGGTGGAATTGTAGGTTGGTTTTTAAATTGGGCAAATTATAGAATGAAAAAAGAAAAGAAAATACTATCTAAAGATATATTTAAAAAACAAGAAAGACCAAACTTTAATTATACATTAATTATATTAAATATACTAATTTATATTATATTAGTATATTTTTGTGGGGTTCATAAACAAATTGAGCAAAATTTGAATCTAGTAAAATTTGCTATCCTAATTCCAATGTTAATATCTGCTTTTATTATAGATTATAAACTACAAATTATTCCAAATAGATTAAATTTAACAATATTTGAATTTGGTCTATTATGTACATTTATTTATGGAATTAATAATATTAATATTGCAACAGATATGTTCTTAGGAATGATTACAGGTGCAGTGATATTTTTAATAATTACAATAATTCGGAGGTATTATTGCAGGAAAAGAGGCAATGGGATTTGGTGATGTAAAACTAATGGGAGCATTAGGATTATTTTTTGGTTTTAGTGGTACAATTATAATTACATTAATTGCTTTTTTATTAGGTGCAATTATAAGTGTTTTTTTATTATTAACCAAAAAAAAGAAAACAGATGAGTACATACCATTTGGTCCTTTTATAGTACTTGCAGCAATTATTGTAATATTTGTTCCATTTTCAACATTAGTTGGAATTTTAGTAAAAGTATTTACATTAGGAATGTATAAAGGAATATAAATAATATTGTAAAATGTAATACAAGGAGGGATAAAAATAATGAATACAAAAATAAAATGGTTGAGGGATAAAATTACTAGAATGAATATGGATGGTATGATTATATCAAATCCAGTTAATGTTCAGTATCTACTTGGATTACCTTCTAAAGTAGAAGGTATTATTTTAATAACAAGAAAAGAAAATATATATATTACAGATAGCCGTTATATTGAATATGTAAATAATATTATTACAATAGACGATGAAGTAATTGTTACAAATGTAATGGATGTATCACAAGATGATTATGAAAACTTCTTTTTGTTTTGTGAAAATGTAGGATTTGAAGAAAATCATTTAACATATAACAAATACAAAGAATATATGAGAAAATACAAAATAAATAATTTTGTAGAAACAGATTATATTATTGAAAAACAAAGAATGATAAAAGATGAAGAAGAAATACAAAAAATCGAAACAGCATGTAAAATTACAGATGAATGTTTCAACCATATATTAGAATTTATTAAAATAGGACAAACAGAAAAAGAGATTGCAATGGAAATTGAACAATACTTTATTAAACATGGGGCAGAGGCTTGCTTTGAAACAATTGTTGCATCACGGAACAAATTCTTCTATGCCACATGCTATTCCTACGCAAAAGAAAATTGAATCAGGTGATATAATAACAATTGACTTTGGATGTAAATATCAAGGCTATTGTTCAGATATGACAAGAACTATTTTTGTAGATTTTGTACAAGACTATATAAAGCCTATATATAATTTAGTATTAAAAAATCAAGAACTAACAATTAAAGAAATGTACGATGGTGCAAATACACGTATTATTTCCAAAATGGTAGAAAATGATTTTAAATTAAACAGATTTGATTTAGTACATGCATTAGGTCATGGAGTAGGATTAGAAGTGCACGAAGAACCTATTATTAGTTCAAAACGAGGAGACTTTATTTTAAGAGAAAATATGATTTTAACTAATGAACCAGGTATATATATACCAAAAAAATTTGGTGTTAGAATTGAAGATACAATAGTAATTACAAAACATGGGGCAAAAAGCTTAACAAATTCAAATAAAGATTATGTAATAGTAAAAGGAAAAATATAAAAT
The DNA here is from genome assembly GCA_947363765.1 of uncultured Clostridium sp. Taxonomy (GTDB): domain Bacteria; phylum Bacillota; class Clostridia; order TANB77; family CAG-508; genus RGIG8482. Next base: position 36,714 of record CANAQC010000005.1, read on the forward strand.
ATAGGTAAAATCTTGATTTTTAAGTAAATATAGTATAAAATAACAAAAACGATGAAATAATAAGGAGGAAATGAAATGGCAGAAGTATATATGGCAGGAGATTTTAGAAATGGAACTACTTTTGAAATGGAAGGAAATGTATATAAAGTAGTAGAATTTCAACATGTAAAACCGGGAAAAGGTGCAGCATTTGTAAGAACAAAATTAAAAAATGTAATATCAGGAGCAGTATTAGAAAAAACTTTTAATCCATCAGAAAAATATCCAGGAGCAGAAATAGAAAAAAGGGAAATGCAATATTTATATAGTGATGGGGATTTATATTATTTTATGGATAATGAATCATATGAACAAATCCCATTAAATAAAGAACAATTAGGAGATAGCCTAAAATTCATAAAAGAAAATATGAGTGTAAAAATACTTTCTTTTAAAGGAAATGTATTTGCAGTAGAACCACCAATGTTTGTTGAATTAGAAGTTACATATACAGAACCAGGATTTAGTGGAAATACGACTACTACTTCAGGAAAACCAGCAACTTTAGAAAATGGTTATGAAATTAGTGTTCCATTGTTTATAAACATTGGAGATATTATTAAAATTGATACTAGAACTGGAGAATATATGGAAAGAGTGTAAAAAATACACAATTAAAATATATGGAAGGAAAGAGTTAAATGTCAAAATTACAAGAAAAATTTAATTCAATTATTGCTAAAATAGAAGAAAGAATTCAAGACCAAGAAGAATTAAAATTCATAAAAGAACAAATTGCAGAAATATCAATGCTATATATAGATGAATTAAATAAAGTAATAGATGTAAGTGAAAAAAGAGTAAATCAAGTTTATGAAAATCAAAAAATTTTAGAGAAAAAAATGAATGAAATTGAAAACAATATGGGACATATTCAAAAGGAATTATTTGTAGAAGAAGACTATGATTTTGAAATTGTATGTCCATATTGTAATCATGAATTTGTAACAGATATGGGAGTAGAATTAAAAGAAGTAGAATGCCCAGAATGTCATAATATAATTGAACTTGATTGGAATCATGAAGAAGATTGCCATGGAGGAGGACATTGTAGTGGTTGTCATGAATGCCAGCAAGAAGATGACAAACAACAAAATAATGCAAATAATGCAAATCAAGATTATGAAAAAGATTATGAAAATACAGATGAAGAAGATGATATGTAAAATACATTCTAAAAAGCATGGAAAACCATGCTTTTTAGATTTGTAAAGACAAAATAAGACAAAATCTGTATGTATAACTATTGAAAAAAAATATAGTTTATGATATAAGTGAAATAGAATATTTTTAAAGAAAGAAAAAAACATGAAAAATATTAAAGACTATAATATAGAACAATTAAAAAATGAATTAATAAATTTAGGAGAAAAACCTTATCGTGCAGAGCAGATTTTTTCTTGGATTTATAAAGAAAATGTAACAAGTTTTGATGAAATGACAAATCTATCAATTGAATTAAGAGACAAGCTAAAAAAAGAGTTTACTTTATGTATTTATAAAATATTAAAAAAGCAAGAGTCAAATGATGGAACTAAAAAATACTTATTTGATATATTAGATGGAAATGCAATTGAAACAGTTTTAATGAGTTATCATCATGGGTATACTATTTGTGTATCTTCACAAGTGGGATGCAAAATGGGGTGTAAGTTTTGTGCATCAAGTAAAATACCATTTATAAGAAACTTAACTTCTGGTGAAATTATAGAGCAGATTTTAGCAGTAGAAAGAGATGCAAAAATTAAGATTTCAAATATTGTATTTATGGGAATAGGTGAACCTTTAGATAATTATGATAATGTATTAAATTCAATTAGTATTATAAACAATCCAAAAGGATTAAATATAGGAGCACGACATATTAGTATTTCAACAAGTGGAATAGTTCCTAAAATATATGAATTAGCACAACAAGATTTACAATGTACTCTATCTATATCACTTCATGCTACAACAAATGAGAAAAGAAATACTATGATGCCAATTAATAAAAAATATCCAATAGAAGAATTAATAAAAGCTTGTAAAGATTATATAAATAAAACTAATAAACGAATTTCATTTGAATACGCATTGGCAAAACAAAATAATGATAATTTAGAAGATGCAAAACGATTAGTTGGTTTATTAAAAGGATTGTTATGCCATGTGAATCTTATTCCAATTAATCAAATTGAAAATGGAATATATAAAAAAAGTACAAACGAAAATATCATAAAATTTCGAGATTACTTAAATGAGAAGGGAATTGTAGCAACAATTAGAAGAGAATTAGGTTCAGATATAGAAGCAGCATGTGGACAATTAAGAAGAAAGAATTTATAAAAATAGGAGGAAAAATGAAAGTTTTTGCAAAAAGCGATTTAGGAAAAGCAAGAGATATGAATGAAGACTTTTATTATATATCAGCAAATGAAGAAAGTATAAAACTATATATCTTAGCAGATGGTATGGGTGGTTATAATGGAGGAGAAATTGCAAGTAAATTAGCAACAAACTCTGTAAAAAGTTACATACAAAATAATTTTGAAAAAATTGAAAAAGATAAAGAAAGTATATTAAAATTAATAAAAGACTCTATTGAATATGCTAATATGGTAATATATGAAAAAGCAAAACAAATAATTGAACTTGAAAATATGGGTACTACTTTAGAAGTTTGTTTAATATATAATAATAAGGCATTTATTGGTCATATTGGAGATAGTAGAATTTATCGTATTAGAAAACAATTTATTAGAAAATTAACACAAGACCATAGTTATGTAGAAGAATTAGTAAAAGATGGAACAATTACAAAAGAAGAAGCACAAAATCATCCGAAAAAAAATATGCTTATGAAAGCTCTAGGATGTACACCTTTTGTAGAACCAGATTTAATGATAAGAGGATTTCTAAAAGAAGATGTTTTACTAATGTGTTCTGATGGACTAACCAATATGTTAACAGAAGAAGCAATATATAAAATGGTAGTAACAGATTTTACAAATAGTAGTAATAATTTAGTAGCTAGAGCAAATGAACTAGGGGGATATGATAATATTACAGTCGTTATTATAAAAAACGATTAATAAAAAAATAATATAGGAGAGATGGGAAATGAATATAGAAGGAAGACTAATTGCAAATAGATATGAGATATTGAAAAAAGTTGGTAATGGAGGAATGGCTACTGTATATAAAGCAAAAGATCACATTCTTAATCGTGAAGTAGCAGTTAAGATTTTAAAAGACGAATTTACAACAGATGATGAATTCATAAAAAGATTTCGTTCAGAAGCACAAGCAGTAGCAAGTCTAACTCATCCTAATATTGTAGGAGTATATGATGTAGGAAATGAAGGAAATTTATATTATATAGTAATGGAATTAGTACAAGGAAAAACATTAAAAGAGGTTATTCAACAAGAAGGTAAACTTTCTTGGAAATGGTCTGTTAATGTGGCAATACAAATTGCTTCAGCATTAGAAACAGCACACAAGAAAAATATTGTTCACCGTGATATCAAACCACATAACATTATTATAACTGAAGATGGTATGGCAAAAGTAACTGATTTTGGAATAGCAAAAGCTGTATCGAATTCAACAATTACAGCTTTTGGAACTACTATTGGTTCTGTTCACTATTTTTCACCAGAACATGCAAGAGGTGGGTTTACAGATGCTAAATCTGATTTATATTCACTTGGTATTGTAATGTATGAAATGTTAACAGGAAAAGTGCCATTTGATGCAGATACTCCAGTTTCAATTGCATTAATGCATATGCAAGAAACAGCTATTCCACCAATTACTCTAAATTCTACAATACCAAATTCAGTAAACAAAATTGTAATAAAAGCAATGCAAAAAGATGCTAATTTAAGATATCAAAGCGCATCTGAAATGTTAAAAGACTTAAATATGTCATTAAAAAATCCAGATGGAAATTTTGTATTTATGAAAGATGCAGAAAATGATTTTCCAACACAAAAAATACCAACAATGTATGATACAGATATAAATAAAGAAAACCCAGCAAGAAAATCACAAAAAGATAAAAAGAAAGAAAATAAATTTATAAGTTTTATAAAAAAACATAAAGCACTATCTTTTATAATAGGTGCAATCCTACTATTTGTATTAACAATAGGAATTACTTATTTTGGATTAAAATTAACACAAGTAAAAGAAGTCTTAATACCAAATCTTGAAGGAATGTCTAGTCAAGAAGCAAAAAGAACTTTAGAAGAAGCAAAACTAGTATATACTGAATTAGAAGCACAATTTAGTCCAGATGTACCAGAAGGATATGTAATTAGTCAAGAACCACGTTATATTGAAAATTATAAAATAAAAGAAAAATCAGAAGTAAAAGTTGTTATTAGTAAAGGGCAAGAATTAACAATTGTTCCTAAAGTAGTGGGAATGAAAAAAGAAGAAGCAATTGCAGCTTTACAAGAAGCAAATTTATTATCAGAAGTAATAGAAGAAACCAGTAAAACTGTAGAAGAAGGATATGTAATTAGTCAAGAAATAGAACAAAACAAACAAATAAATGCAGGAGAAACTGTTAAAATACATGTAAGTATAGGAACAGGAATTGAACAAGTAGATATACCAAATGTAGTAGGAAAAACTGAGGCAGATGCAAAGAAATTATTAATAGATAATAAACTTAAAGTAAAAGAAGTTATTTATCAAGAAGATAAAACAAAAAATGATGGAATTGTTCTAAAACAAGATAAAGAATCAGGAACAACAGTTGATGCAGGAACAGAAATTACTATTACAGTAAATAAAATTGCTCAAATGAAAACACGGAAAAGTAATTGTAAATGTAAAATCTATTACGAAATATAAAGAACCAGATAATACATCAAATACTATTCCAACAGAGCCAAAACAAGCAAAAGTAAGAATTGTAGTAGGTGAAGATGTTATATATAATAATACTGTAAGTAAAACAGAGACAAATTTAACAAAAGAATTCCAAGGCATAGGAACAGTAACAATAAAAGTATATATTGATGATATTTTAGAAAAAACATCACAATTAAATTTAAATGAAAAAACAACATTAACAGTGGAATAAAATTTGTTATTATATAAAGAAAATAGTGTTACATGTGTAATGCTATTTTCTTTATATAGAAAAGATATTAATAATTTTGCAATATACGAATTTATATAGTTTTTATTGATTTAAAAATTATAATAGTATATAATTATTTTATAAAACTTATAAAAAGGAGCAGTAATGCAAGGAAGGATTATTAATAATATCTCAAACACATACTATATTGAATATAAAGAAAACATATATGAAGCAGTAGCACGAGGTAGATTTAAATTAGATAATATTATACCTGTAGTAGGAGATAAAGTGGAATTTGAAGAAATCCAAAATAAAGAAGCTGTAATTACAAATATATTTCCAAGAAATAATTATATAAAAAGACCTAAAATTGCAAATATAACAAGACTTATCTTGATTGTATCATTAAAAAATCCAAAACCAGACTTATTATTATTAGATAAGCAATTAGCTTTTGCAGAGTTTATAGGAATTACACCTATTATTGTTTTAAATAAAAAAGATTTGATTACAGCAAATGAAATTCAAGAAATTAGTAAAACTTATATAAATTTAGGATATAAAGTAATAACAATAAGTGCGATAAAAAGAGAAGCAATTAGTGATATAAAAATGGAATTAAATGGGCAAATTAGTGCATTTTCTGGTAACTCTGGTGTTGGAAAATCTACATTATTAAACGCAATTTTTGGGGAAAATTTAACAAAAGAGGGAGTAATAAGTAATAAAAGCAAAAAAGGAAAAAACACAACAACAAATGTACAATTATATAAATTAGATGAAAATACTTATATAGCAGATACACCAGGATTTTCTACCATTGATATATACGAAATAGAAAGCAAAAATTTGTACAAGTACTTTAAAGAATTAAAAAAAGCAGAAAAACAATGCAAATACACAGGATGTACACATATTAAAGAAAAAGAATGTGGAATAAAAAAGGAATTAGAACAAGGTAAAATTTCTGAATCAAGATATAAAAATTATATAAAAATATATGAAGATATAAAAAATAAGGAGGAACACAAATGGTAGAAATATCAACATCACTTTTATCACTTGAAAAAGAAGATATTACCCAAAACATATATAATTTAGAGGTAGCACATACAAACTATTTTCATATTGATGTAATGGATGGAAAATTTGTGCAAAGCGATACAAGTAAAAGAATGCAAAAATATACACATCAAATAAAACAAGTATCTAATATACCAATAGATGTGCATTTAATGGTAGAAAATATAGAAGAATATATAGAAGAATATATACCATTTATGCCAAATAGAATTACATTTCATTATGAAGCATGTAAAAATAAAGAAGAAGTACTAAAATATATTAATAAGATAAAGGATGAAGGTATAAAAGTAGGTATTGCAATTAGTCCAAATACAAATATAGAAGAAATATACGAATTTTTGCCATTTATCCATATGATATTAATAATGACAGTAGAACCAGGAAAAGGTGGTCAAAAACTAATTTTTGATACATTAGAAAAGATTGAAAATCTATATATTTATAGAGATGAAAATGATTTGGATTTTGATATTGAAGCAGATGGAGGAATAAATTTAGAAACAATATCAAATGTAAAAAGAGTAAGAGCAGATATTGTAGTAGTTGGAAGTGGTATTACAAAATCGTCTAATTATACACAAACAATAAAAAGTTTAAAGGAATATTAATACTAAAAAAGATGTTACAATTTTATTTGTAACATCTTTTTTAGTATTAATATTCCTAATCTTTTTTATTTAGAAGATTTTTCTTTTTTAGTAGTATCTATATTTTTATTTCTTGTAAATAAATAGTGAAGTATAACACCAAATCCAAAGAATGTTATAATTAAAGAAATAATCCATCCAATATATGGAATTTGTTTTAATGCCCATAGTACAATTACAACACCTACTAATGTTAAATAAGTATAGTAATTTTTAGTATAATTAAATACTTCTTTTAGCTTATAAGTAATACAAATTGAACAAATAGCCATTGTAATAGATAACATTAAAGCAAATAATCCGAAAATTGAAAATGCTAATGGTAATCCAACTATAGTAAATAGTAGGGCAAAACTAATAAATATTGCTACAAAAGATGCCAAAACTCCAATTCCAAATGAAGTAAATCCTTCTTTTACATTTATATAGTTAGAAGTTTTTTGTAAGAATTTTGGGGCAAGCCATAAACATAAGAAGAATATAACTAGCGCATACAATAATCCATTACAAAAATCAATAATATAATCTAAAACAATATTAGATATTGTTCGTTCATCTAAATTAAAGCTTTGTTTAAATGTAATTTCTCCTTGAACTAAATCTTCTGGAAGTTCTAGTTCCTTAGAAGAAGAATATTTTAAATCACCATATATAATTGCAGATTTTTGATTATCATTAATAAAATTAAAAGTATCAGTATTAACAAAAGCGTTTCTTCCAACACCACCATTAAAATTAAAAATACTAGCATTAACTCTCAAATCACGAATCGCAAATGAGTCATAACTCATATTTACTTGTCTTGCAAAAGCATAAATATCGTTTGCACTACCATTAATTGTAACTGTGTTTCCAAAAACATAAATTGATTGAACAATATATGAGTCTTTTGCAAAAGTTACATTATTACCAAAAGCATATAATGAACCATTTACTTTACCACTAACTTTAATATTATTACCAAATAAATATACATTTCCATCTACTAGTTGCTCCATTACAATATCGTTATCAAATAAGTATAAATCTCCATTATAGATATCCTCATGTGTAGAAGGAGTAGGATTTCCTTCATCTCTTGCATTATCTCCAGGAACATCTGAAATGGTATTTACATTATCCATAGAAGTAGTAACTGGTGTGTCAGTTGCAAAAGAAATGCTTGAAAGTACAAGTAATAAAATTACTAATAAAATAGCAATTTTTGATTTCTTTTTTAACATAAAAATTCCTCCTAAAATTAAAATTATTTTTTATATGTTTAATATATATCTTATCCAAAATTTTGTCAATAAAAACATTAACTATTTTGGAATGTAGAACAAAATTCTTTAACAGTACAAATGTCACATTTAGGCTTTCTAGCATCACAAGTTTTTCTACCATGCCATACAAAAAGATGATTAATATCTTTTAAATATTCTTTAGGAAAAATTTTTAATAAATCTTGCTCAATTTTAGAAGGATCAGTTTCTTTTGAAAGACCAATTCGATTTGAAATTCGTTTTGCATGTGTATCAACAGCAATTCCATTTGCGATACCAAAAACTTCTAATAAAATAACATTTGCACTTTTTCTTCCAATACCAGGCAGAGTAAGTAACTCATCCATTGTTTTAGGCACAATTCCATTAAAATCAGTTACTATTTTATTTGCACAAGCTTTAATATTTTTAGCCTTATTTTTATAAAAACCACAAGGATGAATTAAAGTTTCTAATTTATTTATATCAATATCTGCAAAATCTTTTGCATTTGAATAGTCTTTAAAAATATTAGGAGTAGTTTTGTTAACTCTTTCATCTGTACATTGTGCAGATAGCATAACTGCAACCACTAATTCAAAAGGAGTTTTAAAATCTAGACTACAAGTTGCATCTTGGTATGTTTTATTTAGTATATCGATAAACTTTTTAATTTGTTTTTTATTCATTTTAATCACAATCACCTTTTTTAAAAAAATTAATATAATATATATAAAGGATTGGAGGTAAGGTATTATGTTTGGAGTTCTTAAAAAAACTTGTGGGGTGTGTTTAATTGGAATAGGGTTAGGAGTTTTATTAGTGCTATTACTTCCAACAACAGGTTGGTTATTTTTAATTGGAGTAGCTGTATTAATATTAGGATTAATTTGGCTTTCATGTTAAAGAAAAGGAGTGAGGAATATATGCAAATCGTTGTTAAAAAAGTGCCAAAATTTCTAAGAGGTTTTGTAAAATTGATTTTTGGTATTAAAGAGTAATTACATAATAATACTAAAAACAAAAAAAGTGGGCTTTAAGCCTACTTTTTTTACGCTCTTTTAACTTTTCCAGCACGTAAACATTTTGCACATACATAAATTCTTTTTGGTTGACCATTAACCAAAGCCTTTACTGTTCTAATATTTGGTTTCCAAGTTCTTGAAGTTCTTTTACTAATATGAGAACGAGTAATACTTAATTTATTTCCATAAATTTGTTGTTTTCCACAAATTTCACATTTTGCCATTTTTAAATTGCACCTCCTATAAAGTTAATAAATTGTCTACCAATTAGTTTAACATACTAAAAAAAAAAAAACAAGACTTTATTGGAAAAATTTATAAATTATGATACAATAAGCCAAAAAGAATAAAAGTAGGTGAAGTATTGTGATAGATTTAAACCAAGATGTACAATTTGTAAAAGGAGTAGGTCCAAATCGTGCTAAATTATTAAATAGAATTAATATTTATACATTAAAAGACTTAATATGTTATTATCCTCGTGAACATGAGGATAGAAGTAAAGTAACAAAGATTATAGATGCTATGGAGGGAGAGGAAATACTTATTCAAGCGATTTGTGTATCTAATGTAAATGAAATTAGAACTAGAAGAAAAAATATGACAATTTATAAATTAATAGTAAGAGATGATACAGCAAGTGCAATAATTACATGGTATAATCAAAGTTATTTAAAGTCTAAATTTAAGTTAGGACAAACATATTCATTTTTTGGAAAAGTAACAAAAAGAAATGGTAATATTGAAATGATGTCACCTATATTTGATGAAGAAGGCATAAACAAAAATACTGGTAAAATTATTCCTATATATCCATTAACTTATCAATTATCACAAAATACCATCAGACAAATAATAGAAAATGGATTAAAAATGGCAAAAGGTTATATAAAAGAGACATTACCTACATATTTAAAAGAAGAATATAAATTATTAAATTTAGAAGAAGCAATAAATAAAATTCACTTTCCTAGTGGTTTTGAAGAATTTAATTTAGCAAGAAAAAGACTTGTGTTTGAAGAACTTATTAGTATGCAATTAGCACTTCTTAGTTTAAAAAGCAAATATATTCGGACAGCAAAAAGGTATTACTTTTTCAAAAGACATAAAAATCTCAGATGTAATAAATTCTTTACCATTTAGATTAACTAAAGCACAATTAAAAGTTTTAGAAGAAATTGATTATGATATGGAACAAAACAAACCAATGAATAGATTATTACAAGGAGATGTTGGTTCACGGAAAAACGATTGTTAGTATTATTGCAGCATATAAAGCAGTAAAATCTGGTTATCAAATGACAATTATGGCACCTACTGCTATACTTGCCTCTCAACATATGGAAGAATATAGTAAAATTCTTACACCATTTGGCATAAAATGCGAATTAATAATAAGTGGAATTAGTAAAAAGAAGAAAGAAGATATTTTAAAAAAGCTTGCATTAGGTGAAATTGATATATTAATTGGAACACATGCTATATTACAAGAAAATGTTATATTTAAAAAATTAGGCTTAGTTATAACAGATGAACAACACCGTTTTGGAGTAAGACAAAGAAAAGTAATATCTGGAAAAGGAGAAAATCCAGATGTATTAGTTATGACAGCAACTCCAATACCAAGAACATTAGCACTTATTTTATATGGAGATTTAGATATATCTATTATTGATGAATTACCACCAAATAGAAAGAAAATTGATACATTTGCAGTAACAAAATCAATGGAACAAAGAGTTAATAATTTTATAAAAAAACAAATTGAAGAGGGAAGACAAGCCTATATTGTATGTCCATTAGTAGAAGAAAATGAAGAATTAAATTTAAAATCAGTAATAGAATTAGCAAATAAATATAAACAAGAAATATTTCCAGAATATAAAGTAGAATACTTACATGGTAAAATGAGACCTAAAGAAAAAGAAACTATTATGGAAGAATTTAAAAATGGAAATATTGATATTCTAATTTCAACAACTGTTATTGAAGTAGGGGTAAATGTACCAAATGCAAGTATTATGGTAATAGAAAATGCAGAAAGATTTGGTCTTGCTCGGACTTCACCAGTTACGTGGACGTGTAGGAAGAGGAGAGTATAAGTCATATTGTATTTTAAAGTATCAAGGAAATTCAGAAATAATTAGACAAAGAATGAAAGTTATGCAAAACACAAATGATGGTTTTATAATATCTGAAAAGGATTTAGAATTAAGAGGGTCAGGCGAATTTTTTGGAACAAAACAACATGGACTTCCAGAATTTAAAATAGCAAATTTATTTGAAGATATGCATATATTAAAAATGGTACAAAGTTTAGCAGTAAAAATATTAGCAAAAGACCCAAAACTTGAAAAAGATGAAAATGAATTATTACGAAAAATGATAAAAGAAAAATTTGAAGATAGAATTGAAATATAAAAATATTGCATTAATTTACAAAATGTGGTAAAATGGTTTACGTAAACAAAAACAAGTAGTATAATAGTGGGCTATTATAGACACTATAAATTAGGAGGAAATGCGATGGAAAATTATCATGCGCTAATTGTTTTAGTATTACGGGAAAATGGAATAATACAGATTGGACAGGTGGGAAAAGAGATCTTGGCACATATGTTAGTAGAAAAGATTAATAATCCGAATGCTACATATGAACAAATTTGTGAGGCAGTTAATAATAAAAACATTGCTAAATATGGAGATACGATTAAGAAAGAAGATCTTATCTGCTGTTGTAATGGTTTGACTGGACAAGAATGTTCTGTGCTGTATTTAATAGAGTCCATAGAAACCCATGAGTACCATGATAACGGAAAGGAAGTAATAAAAGCATATATTGAAAAAATATATGAGAAAGTAAAAAAAAGATTACTTCATGAAGAAATTGTTCAAAATGTACAAAGGCTGGGCTTGCATCTTAACAATGAAGGAGTTGTTCTCATGATTAGCATGGCATACAAATATCGTATCAGACATAAAGGATATGATGAAGCATATGACGAAGTTTATGAAGAACTAATGAAAGAACATAAACCTTTATATGTTAAAAAAAAGCTTAAAGAAGCCAAAGGTATTTCGGCAGAAATTAGGCAAGGAGCAAACATATCATATCCTAATGAAGCAGAAATTGTAAAAGAGGGAATAAATGAACTTATTATGCAAGCAGCTAAAAAATCGCCAAAACTTTCCAATTTATCATCTGTGAATGAAGTTATCAACGTAATATTGAGCATTTAACCAAAAAGGTGTTATTGCAAAAAAATGCATAGGCTTTTAAGTCTATGCATTTTACTTGACAAAAACTATAAAAAATAATATTATATACATATAAAATAAAAGGATGTTGAAAATATATGAAAGTAGTATTAATAGGAGTAGGGTTAATTATAGCATTAATAGGAGTTATTATGATATTTGATGCACGAACACTAACAAAAAAATGGTTTAGTTTTGGAGACCAAAATGAAGCTACAAATGGAATAAAAATTATGGGATTTTTATTTGCAATTATTGGTGTATCATTGTTAATGTACAATATATAAATAATTGTTTAACAGTATATAAATATTTAAAAACAATAATATATGTTGACAATACTATTTTCTTAAAGTAAAATAAAAATATAATTAAAAACAATGAAAAAGAGGAGTAAATTTGTACTACTATACAGAGAGTAGAAACAATTGCTGAAAGTTTCTATATGGAAAAGGCAAATTGAAGTAGCTTTGGAGTTAATATTTTGAAATAGTAGTAAAAATATTCGTTTAAGCAACGTTAAAAGCAAATTAAGATATGATAGTAATATCATAAATTAAGGTGGTACCGTGAAGAAAAGCTTCACCCTTATATAGGGTGGAGTATTTTTGATTTTAAAGGAGGTTTTTAATATGTGTGAAAATGGAAAACACAAATTACAAGATAAGTATAATCCAAAAGAATTTGAAGAAAAATTGTATGAAACATGGGAGAAAAATGGGTATTTTAAACCAAGTAATGATAATGAAAAAGAAACATTTACTATTATGATGCCACCTCCAAATGTAACTGGAAGATTACATATGGGGCATGCATTAGATGATACAATTCAAGATATTTTAATTCGTTTTAAAAGAATGCAAGGGTACAAAACACTATGGTTACCAGGAACAGACCATGCATCTATTTCAACAGAAATGAAAGTAGTAGAAAAATTAAAAAAACAAGGAATAAAAAAAGAAGACTTAGGAAGAGAAAAATTTATAGGGCAAGCATGGGAGTGGACAAAAGAATATGGAGGAACAATTCAACAACAACAAAAAAAATTAGGGTGTTCTTGTGATTGGGATAGAAATCGTTTTACACTAGATGAAGGAATGAGTGATGCTGTTTTAGAACAATTTATTAAATTATATGAAAAAGGTCTAATATATAAAGGCAAACGTATGGTAAATTGGTGTACTAGTTGTAATACATCTATTTCAGATGCAGAAGTAGAATATAAAGAAGAATTATCAAAACTATGGCATATTCGTTACCAAATAAAAGATGAAGATAGATATATAACCGTTGCAACAACAAGACCAGAGACAATGCTTGGTGATACAGCAGTAGCAGTTCATCCTAGTGATGAAAGATATAAAGACTTAGTTGGAAAAACATGTATTTTACCAATTATGAATAAAGAAATTCCTATTATAGCAGATGAATTTGTAGAAAAAGAATTTGGAACAGGCTGTGTAAAAATTACACCAGCACATGATTTAAATGATTACCAAGCAGGATTAAGACACAATTTAGAAGTAATAGAAGTATTTGATGATAATTTTAAAATGGGTGATTTGGTAACAGAATATAAAGGAATGGACCTATTAGAAGCACGAAAATTAATAGTAGAAAAATTAAAGCAAATAGGTGCACTTGTTAAAGAAGAAGATTATACCCATAATGTAGCAAAATGTGAAAGATGTAAACATACAATAGAGCCAAAAATTTCAACACAATGGTTTATAAGTATGAAAGATTTAGCAAAACGTGCAGCAGATTCAGTAAGAAATGGAGAAACAAAATTTGTACCAAAAAGATATGAAAAACAGTATTTTCATTGGTTAGATAATATTCAGGATTGGTGTATTTCACGTCAATTGTGGTGGGGACATCAAATTCCAGCATATTACTGTAAAAAATGTGGTGAAATTAACGTTTCAAAAACTATACCTAAAGTATGTAAAAAATGTGGAGGTAATACTTTACAACAAGATACAGATACACTAGATACATGGTTTAGTTCAGCACTATGGCCATTTTCTACACTTGGTTGGCCAAATGTAGAAAGCAAAGACTACAAAGAGTTTTATCCAACAAATGTATTAGTAACAGGATTTGATATTATTACTTTTTGGATTTCTAGAATGATGACACAAGGATTAGAATTTACAGGCATACCACCATTTAAAGATATACTTATACATGGTATTGTAAGAGATTCTCAAGGAAGAAAAATGTCTAAAACATTAGGTAATGGAATAGACCCAATTGATGTAATAAATGAATATAGTGCAGATGCATTAAGATTCTCTGTTATTTCTGGAACAACAATGGGAAATGATATACGATATATGCCAGAAAAATTAGAACAGGCTTCAAATTTTGCTAATAAAATATGGAATGCAGCTAAATTTATTACAATGAATTTAGCAAGTGATGAAAAAATTATAGCATATACAGAACAAATCAAAGATAAAGAAACTGGATTATATCAAACGAATTATTTAAGAATAGAAGATATATGGATATTAAATAAACTAGATAATCTAATTAAAGAAGTAACTCTGAATATGGAAAATTATGATTTAGGAATTTCATTAGATAAAATATATAACTTCATTTGGAATGAGTTCTGCGATTGGTATATCGAAATTGCAAAATCTAGATTATATAGCCAAAATGAAGAAGAAAAGGTACAAGTAAGTTTTGTATTAAACTATGTTTTTGGAGAAAGTTTAAAATTATTACATCCATTTATGCCATTTATTACCTCTGAAATATATTCAAAATTAGTAAATTATGATTATAAAGATTTAATGGTATCACACTGGCCAAAAACAAAGAAAAGAGTAGAATATGATGAGACAAAAGATTTTATCGAAAATCTAAAACAAGTTATTATTGGTATTCGTAATGTAAGAGCTAATATGAATGTTCATCCATCAAAAAAAGCAAACCTTATTTTTGTAACAAATGATTATCAAAATGAAATTGAAGTATCCAAAGAATTTATTAAAAAATTAGGGTTTGGAAATGAAATCATCATACAAAAAAATAAAACAGGAATTCCACAAAATGCAATTTCTATTTTAGCAGAAGGAATGGAAGTATTTATGCCATTTGAAGATTTAGTAAATTTAGAAGAAGAAAAAAATCGATTGCAAAAAGAAAAAGAAAGATTAGAAAAAGAAGTACAAAGAGGAACAAAAATGTTATCTAATCCAGGATTTACATCAAAAGCTCCAAAAGAAAAAATACAAGAAGAAAAAGAAAAATTGGCTAGATATGAAGAAATGCTAAAAATAACAATAGAAAGATTAGAAGGAATAAAAAAATAGTTTAACAAATGGAGGAATAAAAAGTGGAGAATTTTGGATTGTCGCTTATTTATTATTGGTCAGCATATTTTATAGTTACATTAGTAGGAGTTTTACATACTATTTTTAATATTGTAGTATTACATATGAAATCAATGAAAGATAGTCCAGGTATGGGAGAAGGATATGAAAAAACAAAACCTTGGCATCCTTTATATAATATAATTATCTTTCCTATATTTGCATATTTTTATTTTAATGGATTAGAAATAATAACTTTATCAAATGTTATTGCAACATCAATTATTTGGGGAACAATAACAGTAGTATTTGATGTAATTGGTTGGGTACTAATTAAGCATCCTTGGTCATTATCTTTTAAAGAATTTTATATTGATTATCAACCTTTTATAACTCTAATATACATAACAATATATGCAAGTCCATTTATAACTTACATAATTATGGATTTATTCTAAATTTTTTATGAAAATGTCTTGACAAAACGAAAAAAAAAGTGTAAAGTATATTAGCATTACAAAAAAGAGGTAATAGTATGGATAAAAATGTGAAGATGAGCCTGCTTTGCCAAATATATGGGGAATTGTTAACAAAAAAGCAATTTAATGTATTAGAAGATTATTATAATAATGATTATTCATTATCAGAAATTGCAGAAAATTATAATATTACAAGGCAAGCAGTAAGAGACAATATCATAAAGGGGGAGAAAAAACTTTTCGAATATGAAGAAAAGCTAGGAATTATGAAAAAAACATTAGAACAAGAACAACAAATTGAAAAAATACTTTCTGAATTAGCTAAAATTGAAAAAAAATTCTCTGATAAAAAAATTGCTAGTATTTTAGAACATGTTAAAAAAGAATTAAATTGTTTAGTATAAATAAATATTAAACTAATAGGAGGAAGATATGGCTTTTGAGGGATTATCTTCAAGATTGCAAGAAATAACAAGGAAATTTAAAGGTAAAGCAAGAGTTACAGAAGGTGACTTAAAAGAAATGCTAAGAGAAGTAAAACTTGCAATGCTAGAAGCTGATGTTAATTATAAAATAGTAAAAGACTTCATGAAAAATATTAATGAAAAAGCATTAGGTCAAGATGTATTAAAATCATTAACACCAGGACAACAAGTTATTAAAATAGTAAAAGATGAGTTAGTAGAACTTCTGGGCGGAACAGAAAGTAAAATTAGTTTTAATCCAAATCCACCAACAATTATTATGTTAGTAGGACTTCAAGGTTCAGGAAAAACAACAACAGCAGGAAAGCTTGCAAACTTACTTAGAAAACAAGGAAAAAATCCATTATTAGTAGCATGTGATGTATATAGACCAGCAGCAATTAAGCAATTACAAGTGGTAGGAAAACAATTAAATATTCCTGTTTTTGCAAATGAAGAGTCAAAAGATGTAGTTCATATTGCAAAACAAGCAATAAATGTTGCTATATCAAAATTAAATGATGTTGTAATAGTTGATACAGCAGGTAGATTACATATTGATGAAGAACTAATGAAAGAATTAAAAAACTTGAAAAGTAATTTAAAACCATATGAAATTTTATTAGTAGTAGATGCAATGACAGGTCAAGATGCAGTAAATGTAGCAACATCTTTTAATGAAGAAATTGGAATTGATGGTGTTATTTTAACAAAACTTGATGGTGATACTCGTGGAGGTGCTGCATTATCTGTAAAAAAAGTAACAAATAGACCAATTAAATTTGTTGCAAATGGTGAAAAATTAAGTGATATTGAAATGTTCTATCCAGAAAGAATGGCTTCTAGAATTTTAGGAATGGGAGATGTTCTTTCAATTATTGAAAAAGCAGAAGAAGCATTTGATGCAGAAGAAGCTTTAAAATTAGAAGAAAAATTAAGAAAACAAGAATTTGATTTAGAAGATTACCTAACACAATTAAGGCAAATGAAAAAAATGGGGTCATTTTCATCTATTTTAAAAATGATTCCAGGAATGAATGCATTAAAAGATGTTAAGATAGATGATAAAGAATTTGTAAGAATAGAAGCTATTATTTGTTCTATGACTAAAAAAGAAAAAAGAAATCCTAAAATATTAAATGGCTCTAGAAGAAAAAGAATTGCAAATGGTGCAGGAGTTACAGTACAAGAAGTAAACAAATTTATGAATTCTTTTGAAATGACTCAGAAAATGATGAAAAAAATAAGAACAAATAAAGGTATGAAAAATATGTTAAAAGGGATAAATCCAGAAGATTTAAAAGGATTTAATAGATAAGATTTAAGTTATAGTACAATAATAATTTACTTCATACATAATTTTTTAAGTAAGATTTACATAGAAAAAATTAAAATAGTTATTAAATTTTTAAATTTAAATAAATAAAACATTTTTAGGAGGTGAAAACAAAATGGTAAAAATTAGATTACAAAGAGTAGGTGCTAAAAAAGCCCCATTCTATCACATTGTTGTTGCTGATTCAAGAAGAGCAAGAGACGGAAAAATTATTGAGCAAATTGGTACATACAATCCAATGACACAACCATCTAGTATAGTACTTGATAAAGAAAAAGTTGCTACATGGATAAAAAATGGTGCAAAACCAACAGATACAGTAAAAGCTTTAATTGAAAAAGCAAACTAGGAGGTAAAGACTTATGAAAGAAATGCTTGAAATAATAATTAAAAATTTAGTTGCAAATCCAAATCAAGTTGAAATTATAGAAAATAAAAAAGAAAATTCAATTAATTTTGGTGTTAGAGTAGCAGATTCGGATATAGGAAAAGTAATTGGAAAACAAGGAAGAATTGCAAAAGCTATTCGTACTGTTACAAAAGCAATTGCTACAAAAGAAAATAAAAAAGTTAATATTGAGTTTATAGAAGAATAAGGAATAATATGGAACAGTTAATGGAAATTGGTCAAATTGTAAATACTTATGGTATAAAAGGATTTTTAAAAGTAAATCCATTTACAGATAACATTAATAGATTTGAAGATTTAGATAGTATATATATTCAAACTAAAAAAGATTTAGAAATTTTTAAAATTGAAGAAGTAAAGTATAGTAAAAATATGGTACTATTAAAATTAAAAGGTATTGATGATATAAATATTGCTGAAAATTATAGAAATTGTTATATAAAGATAAATCGTGATGATGCAGTTAAATTACCACAAGATACTTACTTTATTGTTGATTTATTAAATATGGAGGTTATAACAGAAGAAGGAGAGAAGCTAGGATATATTTTTGATGTATACCCAACAGGAAGTAACGATATATATGTTGTAAGAAATGATGAGGGAAAGCAAGTATTATTACCAGCTATTGGTCAAGTTATAAAGAAAGTGGACACTAAAAGTAAAAAAATGATTGTTCATTTATTAGCTGGACTTATATAAGGAGTAAATTATGAAATTTGATGTTTTAACATTATTTCCAGAAATGTTTACACCGCTTAATGAAAGTATTATTGGAAGATCTATGAAAAATAATCATATTAAAATAAATATTTTGAATATAAGAGATTTTTCAAAAGATAAACATAAAAAAGTAGATGATACTCCATATGGCGGAGGTGCTGGTATGGTAATAAGACCAGATGTGGTATATGATGCATATAAAAAAGTAAAGACAAAAGATGCAAAAGTAATCTATTTAACTCCGCAAGGAAAAACTTTAGACCAAAAAAAAGTTCAAAATTTAAGTAAATTTAAACATATTATTCTTTTATGTCGGTCATTATGAAGGAATTGATGAAAGAGTAATTAACAAAATTTCTCCAGAAGAAATTTCTATTGGTGACTATATACTAACAGGGGGCGAACTTCCTGCTATGGTATTAATTGATAGTGTAGCAAGATATGTAGAAGGTGTATTAAACCCAAATTCAACAAAAGAGGAATCTTTTGCAAGTGGAATTTTAGAATATCCACAATATACAAGACCAGAAGTTTTTGAAGATGAAGAAGTACCAGATATATTAAAATCTGGACATCATGAAAATATTAAAAAATGGAGAAGACTAAAGGCAATTGAAGCGACTTATAAAAAAAGGTCAGATTTATTAAAAGAGGAAAATTTTACTAAAGAGGAGATAGAATATATTAAAAGTTTGAAAGAAAATAAATAAAGAAGGAGGAAAAATTTCAAATGGATATTATAAAATCAATTGAACATGAACAATTAAAAAATAAAGTTCCAGTATTAGATGTTGGAAATACTGTAAAAGTTCATGTTAAAATTAAAGAAGGAAATAGAGAAAGAATACAAGTATTTGAAGGAATTATTATTAAAAAACAAGGTGGAGGATTAAATGAAACATTTACAGTAAGAAGAATTTCTTATGGTGTAGGTGTTGAGAAAACATTTTTAGTTCATTCACCATTAGTTGAAAAAATAGAACTAGTAAGAGTAGGAAAAGCAAGAAGAGCTAAATTATTTTATTTAAGAGATAGAGTAGGAAAAGCATCTAAGACAAAGGAAAAATTAGGTGCAAGAATTGAAAACAAGGAAATAATTTTAAAAGAAGAAATGACAGAAGAACCAGAAACTACTGTTACACCAGTTGAAAATCAAAATATTCAAGAACAAGAAGTAACAAAAGCAAATGAGGAAGCACCAGCAATAGAAACAAACCAAATTGTTACTGAAGAAGTTGTAGATACAGTAAAAGAAGAAATTGTTGAAACAGTAGAAGAAGCACCAGAAGCTAATAAAGAAGAAAAACAATAGGTGTAAAATTATAATAAAAGTTTTAAAGTATTAATAGTTAAAAAGGCAATACTAAAAGTATTGCCTTTTTAACTATTTTGCTTAAAAATAACTAACAATTTTCTAAAAATGTATTATAAAAAGTTATAATATATATAATAGCTTATTTAAGTAGATTTTTAAAGAAGTTTTCGCTAGAGATATTAGAAGGTCTATTATTACGTTTTAAACAATATAAGCAATCTACATCTTTTGTAATATAGTTAATTCCAGTAGCACAAGAAAGGCTTGCCCTAAAACCTAAATTTTTAATAATAGGAATAGAAGCTTTACTAATAGAACCAAAAGGATATGTAAATGTATTTGGAATATATCCTGTATTTTCTTTAAATTTTTGCTGTAGAGTTAGAATATCTTTTGATAAAATATTAATATAAGTATCAATAGATTCATAACTTTTTTTAGAACATCCCATTCTACCATTTGAGGTAGAATGTAAATTATATGTATGATTTTGAAATTCAATTATGTTAGAATCCATTAATTGTTTTATATCTTTCCAACGAAGATAACTATAATTTAAGTTAGCTTCATCTGTTTTAGAAAAATTATCAGTATATGTTCCTACAATAGAAATAATCGCTTTCATATTATATTTTTCGAGTAATGGTACAACATAGCCAAGATTATTGTAATGCCCATCATCAAATGTAATAATAATAGGCTTTTTAGGTAATGGTATATCATTATATACATAATCAATTAAATTAGTCATAGTAATTGTTGTATATCCCTTGTTAGAAATATATTTTAAATCTTCTTCTAAAGTAGAAGGAGTAATAATGTATTTACCACTTTTTGTTACATCTTTTAAAACACTATGGTACATAATAATTGGAACTTCAATGCCTTCTTTATTAGAAGATGCTGTGGTAAAAGAATATATAAAAATACAAGAAAATATTAAAATTAGACTAAGAAAAAAAGCAATTAGTTTATAATTTAGTTTTATAGTATGAAAATGAATCTTCAAAATATTCACTCCTATTCACAGATACTAGGATCTAGCATGTCATATTTTCTTACATAATCTTTTGAAGAAGAATCTTCTTTTATAACTTCGGATTTATTTTTTCTTAAAAATTCGATAATTTGATAAACATCAATCCAAATTTGATTTGTTCCATCTTTTTGAGATTCGTCAAAAATAAGTTGCATTCCAAAATGAAGATGAGGAACATTAATATTATTTACATTTTCTTTTGTACTATATCCAGTCATACCAAGATAACCTATAACATCTCCAGCCTTTATAATTTGTCCAGGTTGCAAGTCTTTTACATAAGGGTGATCTTTACGAAGATGAGCATAATAATAGTAACGTTTTTTGTCAAAACTACGAATACCAATTCGCCATCCACCGATATTGATTCCAACCAATAGCTTCAATAGTTCCAGATTCTACTGCAATAATTGGTGTTCCAATAGAGCCCATTAAATCATTTCCTAAGTGTATTCTTTTATAACCATAAGAACGTGCATTTCCAAAATCATCATAATGATTAAAACTATAATTTTTTGCAATTGGTAAAAATGCTTTTACACCATATTTTTTTATATATGTTTTTTCTTCAGTTCCTGCATTTGGAACTTCTATTTCATATTCCCCAATAAACTCATGTAAAATTGCATCAAATGCTTGGTAGTAGTAAGAATAATTTTTCATGTCTTTTGTTAAATTTTGCATTGTATCACCATTTTTTAATTTATCAGTAAGAGAAATCAAATCTTTTTGATTAAATTTTTTAAAATTTCCACCATATTTACAAGCAAGATAACTTAATAGTTCAATCCAATTATATTTTACTAATTCATTATTATCATGAGAAGTAATATCCAATTTTGAAGTTTTATCTAATACATCATAAGTAGCATTAAAATCTACCCATTTAATATATGATTTTTTATTAGAAGATTTTTCATTAATTATTGTATTATCCCAAACTAAATTAGAAGAATTTACAGGTAAAGAAATGGGATAAATAATAGAAACAATTATTAAGATAAGTAAAATACAAGTTACAATACTTACAAAAAGTAGATATGATTTATTAATTTTAACAGAGCGAATAAACAATCTAATACACCTCGTAATATTTATATGTTGAATAAAATGTTATATACCTGATAAAAGTTTTAAAAAACTGACCAATTAGTATAATGATTAAAACGATTTTTTGTTATATAATAAATATAGTTCTAAGGAGGAAAAACAATGGGAATAAGAGAATTTAAAATACCAAAAATGAAATTTAAGAAAATGAAAATCAGAACAGATATGTTAGAAGAATTAGACGAATTTGATTTTGAAAATATTGAAAAAAAGAATATTAAAAATAGGACAACACCATATGAAGATGTAACAAATTATAAAACAGTAAAAGAATTCTTTTTAAAATCTATAAAAGAATATGCAAATCGTCCTTGTATATTAGAAAAACCAAATCATAAAGAACCATATAGAATAATGACATATGAGCAATTTGGAAATGAAGTATTAGCATTAGGAACTTCATTAATTCATCTTTTAAACTTAAAAGATAAAAGAGTAATAATAATAGGTGAAACACAAATACGGTTGGTATGTATCATATATGGCAATGTTATGTGGTGTGGGAATTGCAGTTCCAACAGATAAAGAATTACCATTGAATGAATTAGAAAATGTAATAAAAAGATCAAATGCTTCTGCTATTATTTATTCTCCTAAATTAGAAGAAAATATAAAAAAAATATCTGAAAAAATACCACAAATAGAATATTTTATAAAAATGAAATCTGAACAAAAAATAGATAATAAATTTGTGGGTTTAGATTATTTAATTGAGTCTGGAAAAAATATAATAAAAGCTGGTAATAATTCATTCGAGAATATAGAAATTAATAAAGAAGAATTTAAAGTATTATTTTTTACATCTGGAACTACATCAAATTCAAAAGGTGTTATGTTGAATAATAGAAACTTGGCAGAGAATATAAATGCAGTATCAGCATATGTAAAAATATATCCAATGGATAGATTATTTTCTATATTACCATTACACCATTCATATGAATCTACAATTGGATTTTTACTTCCAATTGCACAAGGTTCATCAATTGCTATTTGTGAAGGATTAAGATATATTGTACAAAATTTAGCAGAGGCGAAACCAACAGGTATACTAACTGTCCCACTTTTAGTAGAAAGCTTATACAAAAAAATAAATGAAAAAATAGTAAAAAATAAAAAAGATAAAATTGTAAATACAATGATATCACTTACTAATGCATTGAAAAAAGCAGGAATTGATATTAAAAAGAAAGTATTTAAAGAAATATATGATAATTTAGGAGGAAATTTAAGAATTGTTGTTTGTGCAGCAGCACCAATAGATAAAAAAGTAGGACTTTGGTTAGAAGAAATTGGAATAACTTTTTTACAAGGTTATGGGTTAACCGAAACTGCACCAATAGCAGCACTTACTCCTGAATATAAGCCTTGTGTTGGTTCTTGTGGAAAGGCAATTGTAAGTGCAGATATTAAGATTGAAAATCCAAATGAAAATGGAGAAGGAGAAATCTTAATTAAATCACCAACATTAATGATGGGATATTATGAAGATGAAGAAGAAACAAATAAAGTAATAAATAAGGAGGGATATTTTAATTCTGGTGATATTGGTTATATTGATGAAGAAGGATATATTTTTATTACAGGAAGAAGTAAAAATGTAATTGTAACACAAAATGGAAAAAATATATATCCAGAAGAAATAGAAATGCTAATCGACAAAATAGATGAAGTAAAAGAATCAATGGTATATGGAAATAAGCCAAGTAATAATAGTAAAAAAGAAGAAAAAGAACTTATTATTACAGCAAGAGTATTACCAGATTATGAAAAAATAGAACAAGTATATGGTCTTATATCTAAAGAAGAAGTTTATAATATTATTTGGGGAAAAATAAAAGAAGTAAATAAAAAATTGACATCATATAAGTGTGTAAAAGCACTTGAAATAAAAGAAGGTGAATTTGAAAAGACATCTACTATGAAAATAAAAAGATATAAAGAATTAAGCCATTAGGTTAACAAACAAAACAATAAAAAATCGACTTATTTGTCGGTTTTTTTATTATATGATTAAATTTTTTGTTTCAAAAAACTATTAACAAAAAACAATTGTTAACCTGTCAATAATTTTTGATTAGGACACCCTAAAACATTAAAATTAATTCAAGACTA
>CANAQC010000006.1 GCA_947363765.1 uncultured Clostridium sp.
TATTTCATTTAATCCTGGTCCATAATAATAAGCAACTGATGTTTCTAAAGATTTTGGTGTTACTCTATCAAGTACTGGATATTTTATTGCAGTTTTAGGAATTTCTATTGTTCCTAATACTCCATATCCTTTATATATAGGCTTTTTCTTACCTTCATTTGATGTGTTTTGATTACTATCTAAAGTATCATTTCCTGGATCAATAATAGTGTTTACAACCTCATTTGTTGTAATATTATTATTACCATTTGATACAGATGAGTTACTAAACATATCTTCATATCTTTGCATAAAATCTTGAGCATCTTTATCAATATAATATTTACGATACATATCCCATCCTAAAAACACAATTAATGCAAGAATTGCTATAATAACGATAATAAGTAGAATGGTTAATACATTACTATATTTACTATTAAACATAATTTTCCCTCCAATTTTTCATTTGTTATACTTATATTTCTATTATATCATATTACACGACAAATTTATATATTTTTTTACACAATTTTTTCCCCTAGTTTTTTTCCTGCTAATAAATGAAAATGTAAATGTCCTACTTCTTGTCCTCCATCTATACCACAATTTACAATTACACGATATCCTTTTTTGTCTATTCCTTGATTGTTTGCTATTATATTAATCACACTATAAATCTTTCCAATTAGTATTTCATCTTCTTTTTTTAATTCTACTAAAGATGGAATATGTTTTTTGGGTATTACTAATATATGAATTGGTGCTGCAGGTTGTATGTCTTTAAATGCAATAATTTGGCTATCTTCATATACAATTTCAGCTGGCATTTCTTTTTTAATAATTTTACAAAATATACAATCATCCATAATTTTTATCTCCTATAATTAATTTATTAATTAACAAATTCTTGTTTTTATTTTATTAAAACTGCTTTTATACGTCTTACTCCTGCTGAGCTTGCTTCTTCTTTTTTTATTTTAAAGATTCCAAGTTCTGATGTATTTTTTACATGTGGCCCTCCACATAATTCCTTTGATACTTCTCCAATTGAGTATACTGTAACAATATCTGGATATTTCTCAATAAACATACATTCTGCACCAGATTTTATTGCTTCTTCTTTTTTCATTTCTTGTATACTTACTGGTAAATTCTGTTGAATCCATTTATTTACTAAATCTTCTGTCTTTTTCTTTTCTTCTTCTGTTAGTTTATGGTCACATGAAAAATCAAATCGCATTCTTTCTTTTGTGATATTTGAGCCTTTTTGATGAACATCTTTATTTATTACGATTTTTAATGCTGCATTTAAAAGGTGTGTTGCTGTGTGATAGCAAATTGTTTCTTGACTTTCATCTGCAAGTCCACCTTTAAATTTTTGGACTGAACCCATTCTAGATTTCTCTTGATGTTCTTTATATAGCTTTTGAAATTCCTCCATATTTATCATATAACCTTGCTCATTTGCTAAGTCTTTGGTTACTTCTGGTGGAAAACCATACGTATCATACAATTTAAATACAGTTTGTCCATCAATTGTTTTCACATTATCGTTTTTCATTTTTATAATTGCTTTTTCAAATTCTTTTTCCCCATGTATAAGTGTTTTTACAAATTTATCTTTTTCTTCAATTATTATTTGCTTAATTGTTTGTCTATTTTTTTCTAAATCTGGATATATTTGCTTTAAATTATCAATGTTTAAATCTATTAAATTTGATAATTCATTTAAATCTATTTCTAGTTTATTTAAATGTCTTGTCATTCTACGAATTAACCTTCTTAAAACATATCCTCTATCTACATTACTTGGCCTTCCGCCATCAGAAATAATCATCATACTAGAACGCAAATGTTCTGCAACAATTCTTCTACTTGTTATTTCATCACATTTTGCAAGTGTTTTTAATTTTTCCATTATTGGCATAAAAATCTCTGTATCATATGGGGTCTCTTTTCCTTGTAGTAACATATTCATTCTTTCAAGTCCAAGTCCTGTATCTACATTTTTTTGTTGTAATTTAGAATATGTTCCATCCTCTTTTTTATAGTATTCCATAAATACATTATTCCATATTTCAACATATTTACCACATCCACAAGATGGATTACAATTTTGTCCACATGGTTTTTTACCAGTATCATAAAACATTTCTGTATCTGGTCCACAAGGACCTGTTTCACCTGCAATCCACCAATTATCTTCTTTTCCAAAATAATATATATGATCTTTTGGCATTCCAACTTTTTGCCAAATACTAGCTGATTCTTCATCACGTGGTGCATCACTATCTCCTGCAAATACAGTTACAAATAATTTCTCTATTGGAATGTGTAGTTCATTTGTTAAAAATTCAAAACTCATTTTAATTGATTCTTCTTTAAAATAGTCTCCTAGTGACCAATTCCCAAGCATTTCAAAATAAGTTAAATGTCGATTATCTCCTACTTCGTCAATATCAACAGTCCTTACACATTTTTGAAAATCTGCAAGACGTGTTCCTTCTGGATGTTTTTTACCCAATAAATATGGTACAAGTGGTTGCATTCCTGCTGTGGTAAATAAAACAGATGGATCATTTTCTGGAATTAATGGTGCACTTGGAATTATTTTATGACCATGATTTTCAAAAAATTTTAAATATTTATTACGTATATCTATTGCTTTCATATTTTTTATTACTCCCCTTTTTAATTATGTCCTAAATTATATTATAATAACACAAAAAAAGCAAGTTTTAATACTTGCCTTTATATAAACCTATTCTATTACATCAATAGCATTTTGTGTATTTATTCCTTCTAAATTATAATATGCTTCTGGTATTTTTCCAATAATAATATTTTCTGCAATTAGCACTTGGTTTAATATTTTTTCTTCTGTTTTTTTATATGGTGTTAAAATGCTAATTTTACACTCTACTTGTAAATAAATTCTATGTATTGTTTGATTAATTCCCTTTGATTCAAATTCATTTCTTAAATCTGTTTCTACATTTCCAACAATTGATAAGCTTACTGGTATTTTAGGACCTAGCCCAGATAAAATTGTACTACCTGTGAGCCCTCCTAAACTAAATTCTGTTTCTTCACTTTTTATTTCATTAATCCTTTTTTGTATTTTTTCTCCTACATCTGAAATAATTAAATTAATTGCCACTACATTAGATTGAAGCATTGTAATATCATTGTTTGAATCTCTATGAATTGTAATTAAATCTTCATATTGATATTGTTTAATTATTTTTGTGGATTCTTCATTACATATAATTGTTGCTATGCTTTTTGCTTTATCTTTGCAAAGTGTTTCTAAAATAGGAGTAATTGATTGAATTACTGTTTGAAATGTAATAACTGCTACTATAATAATTATAAATAATTGTATTTTCTTTTTTCTTTTTTTTGGATCCATCCCTCCAAATTTTTGATATATAATTTTGGGAAATCTAATTTTTCTTCTTGAATAAATGGTATCCATACCTCAATTTCCTTTCTTTTTCGTAAAAATGACCAAAAGGTGTTGTTTCCTTTTGGTCATCTTCCTTCTTCATTTTATGCACTTATTTCTGTTTTGGTGTATACATATTTTGGAATAAATAACTGTTGTCCTGGATATATTTTATTTTCATCTTCTATTTTATTAACTCTTACAATATCTGGTATTGTGCTACCAAATTGTTTTGCTATTTTCCATAAAGTATCTTTTGGTTTTACAAAATAAATTACCATACTATAAATTTGTCTATTTCTTGTTTCATCCTTAGTTACTTCATTAATTACGTTGATTTCTAACATATTTGAAACATTTAATAAAAATGCTAAATCAATTTGACATTCTACAAAACCATCAGAATTTACAATAAAATTGTGTGAAGCAATTTCTATTTCTAATTCTATATTACTATTTGTTTTCATATCAGTTATTTCTACTTCATGATTAAATGGTAATTTTATTTGTTTTGATTGTACTCCTGTTAGAGAATTTGTAGCATAAATAAAGCATAACTCTAACTCCCCTTCAAATATAACTTTTGAATTAGTAATATTTCTGTTTAAAACACTTGGATTAATTGAAACATCATATATTTGATTTCCGTTTAATTCTGGAAATTCAATTTTTTCTTTTATACCACAAACGCTTCTATTACAGCACTTATTAGACATAGTATTAAGTTTTCTTTGATTAAATGAAAGGCTTTGACTTGGACTATATAAGTCTTGTATAATTTTAATTTCCTTATTTTCATATACTCTACAATATAATTCTAATTCCACTTCCATATAAACAGAATGTTCTTCTACTTGATTTGGTTTTATAACTACATTTTTTAATTTATATTTCATATCACATATATGTTCTTCTGTTACATTCTCAATATCTACAAAACCCATTACTGGAATTTTAGTTTCTACTGTTTTTATTCTATTGTCTTCTGTTAGATATAACATTTTTACTAAAATATCTGCTTTTCCTAATACTTTATTATAGCTTACTTTTAAATCTTTGTTAACAATACTTAAATCTGTTTTTAAGATTTCAGCTAAATTATCAATATTTTCTATCATAATAGTATCTTTTGCATATGTTTTTGTACACCCTTCTCCTACTAACGAATTAAGTGTTAAATTTGATTCTAGAGATTGTATATCATTTAGATTATTTACTTGTTTTATAATATCTACATTTTCATTTGAATAAACCGTTCCTTCAAATTGTAATGTAGCTTTTACATTTATTTTTCTCCCATTTAAAACTTTACACTCTAATGATTTAATTGACATATTATCATCTAAACTCATACCTGTATTACAATTTTCGAAATCAACAATTTGTGTAAAATCTATTGATGTATTTAAACTTCTTGTACTTGATTCTTCATTATCAGCAAGATAAATAACATATACATTTACTTCTCCATCAATTCTTACTTTTCCTTCTAATACTTCCTTTTTATATATACATACATTACCACTTGTACTTATAGTATTTAATATGTCTGGTTTTATATCTGGTACAATCATATCTCCTTCTACAATAAGGCAGTCATTCTTTTGTCCAACTATTTTATTAATGCATAGTTTCTCTTTAGCCACATCTATCTGCATGCTTTTTCCCCCTTCTTTTTATTTAATTTATATGTAATTTATATGTGAAGGACAAAAAAAAATTCCTATTTCTAGGAACTTTTTTTAATTATTGTTAAAATTATTACGTTGTTGTTTTCTTGCTTTTCTACAATCTGGGCATCTTTGTGGCTCATTTGTAAATCCTTTTTCAGCATAAAATTGTTGTTCACCAACTGTAAAAACAAATTCAGTACCACAATCTTTACATACTAGTGTTTTATCTTGTAATTCTTCCATATTTACAAAACCTCCTTTTTAGATTCTAATTTAATAATTTATTGACACATGACACATTCTAAAAAGAAGGAGATAGTCTAAAATATTAATTAGTTAAAGTCTTAATTTTATAAGACTTTATTAAATATAACATATAAATAATAATAATACAATAAAAATTTAAAATAATTTTTATATAATCTATGTAAAAACACAAGACATCACCAAAACTCAAAAATCGACATACAATATTATAGGAACATAAGAGGTGATAGATTATGAGAAAAATAAAAAAAGGAGATATTGTAGGTCGAAAATCCTATGGAAATGATATTTTGTTTAGAGTAGAAAAAATACTTGAAAGAAAAAATGAAGAACCAATTGCAATATTGAAAGGACTTATTATTAGAATTGAAGCAGATGCATCATTAGATGATTTAGTAGTTATGGAAACAAAACAAGTTGAAACTAATATGAGAAGCATAGAAGACAGATTATTAGACAAAATGAAACAATATAATATTGAACCTAAAAAACTACAAAAAGTTTTTAGGAAAAGCTTTTTAAAACGTGAAACAAGAAGTGAAGAAAATGGAAAAATTCTTCATTTAGATGGTGATAAAAGATATAGTGATAAATCGATAAAGTGTTATAAAAAATTAAATTTAAATGCAATTGTTCGAAATGTTCCAGAAAATAGACAAGAATATGTGGTATTTGATTTATTAAATAGATACAATCCTGATGTGTTAGTAATTACTGGGCATGACGGAATGATTAAAAATGGAACTGGTTTTAATGATATTTACAATTATAGAAATTCGAAGTATTTTATTAATACGGTAAGGGAAGCCAAAAAATGGGTAAGTAAAACAGGAAAAGATTTAGTAATTTTTGCAGGAGCTTGTCAAAGTTATTATGAAGCATTAGTATCAGCAGGAGCAAATTTTGCATCTTCGCCTGCAAGAGTATTAATAGATTTTATGGATCCACTTATTGTAGCAGAAAAAGTAGCAACAACAGAAGATTATAAATATATTACAATTAATGATATTGCTGATGAACTTCGTGATGGAACAAGAGGAATAAGTGGAATTGGAGCAAGAGGAAAACGTTATACGAAATTACAATAGTTAAATAATATAAAAATTTTTTATTTAATTATCATGTATAATAGAAAAGCAAGATATCACTAATTTTTTAATATTTTAGTGATGTCTTGCTTTTCTTAGAATAATAATTTCTATTAACAATACTTATTTTGATAATTTTTCATTAAAGTCTAATTAGCTTTGTAATATTTTTGTAATATTAAAGTTATAGAATTGTAATAAACTTGCAAAACAATTGAAATCTCACTTAAAAACATATATGACCACTAATTTCTTTTTTTGACATTTTACAACACAGATGATATAATCAAAAACATAATAAAGAAGTGGGTGATTCAATGATTTACAAAGATGATTTTACTAGTTTAAAAACAGATATTACAGAAAATATTGGACAAAAGATAATTGTAAAAGGTACTCTAGGAAGAAGTAAATATTTTGAAAAAGAGGCAACAATTGAAAAAGCCTATCCAAATTTATTTATTGTAAAATACGATGAAAGTGATAGAAATGTTACATATAGTTATACAGATGTATTAACAAGAACAGTTGAAGTAAAACTATTTGATGGAGAAAATTTTAATCCAATTATTCCTCCACCAGTAGAAAACAAAAAAAACAAAAATTTATAGTTTATAAACTTAAAAATTACCACTTCTTAAATGAAGTGGTAATTTTTTATCCTACATTTTGTTCTTTTTCATGACTATATTTTAATTTAGTAGCCATTCCTCCTCTAATATGTCGTTCTGCTTTATTTTCGTCTAATATTTTTCTAACTTCTAATGCTAAAATAGGGTTTATCTTTTGTAATCTTTCGCTTACATCCTTGTGTACTGTACTTTTACTAATACCAAATCTTTTTGCTGCTCCTCTTACTGTATCTCCACTATCTATAATATACTGTGCTAAATTTACTGCACGTTCTTCTATGTATATTTTTCCCAATTGAAAAACCCCCTTATATGAATACGTTTTGTTTTCTACATTGTATTCATAGGGAGTTTATATTAGAACTTATCTTTTATTTGTTTTCAAATGTTTCATTAATATAAAGTATCTAAATAAAAATACTTTATTAAAAAATTATAATATTATTTATAATGATAATGGAACTTCTTTATGAATACTTTTTATAAATTCTCTATATCTTATTTTTGGATTTTTTCCATCATCTTTTTTTAACTGTTGTCTGAAATTTTGATAACAATCGCATTTTAAATGTGTTGTATCTTCAAACAATATATCTAATATTTTCTTTCTTTGATTCCTATCAAATGTTCCATTTATATTTTTAAAAAAATTAATAATTAAATCTTTACATTCTGGACAAGTATAACAAGTTTCTTCAGTTATATATGGATCTTCTTTTTCCCCAAACCATGAAAAAGTAATTAAATTTTCAATATCTTCATCTTCTAAAATTTTACTTGTTGTTTCGACTAACCCCCATGGATTTGCTAATTTATAAATTCCTTTTTTATACATATATTCCATAATAGTATTTTCCTTTATACTCATTAAAAATAAAACTATATCTGCTTTAGAAAAATTTATAGAAATATTTTTTACTGATTGTACTACTGACTGAATTCTTTCTTGTTCACTCATAAAGGGGAATCCATAAATCAAATTAATATCTAATCCAATTCCATACTTATTCAACATATTATATATGTCTTTTAATTTATCATTTTGGACTCCAATCTTATTTATTAATTTCCTATTTTCTGGATTCATATCTTCAATTCCTATTTCAAATCCAATATATTTTTTACTTTTATTAACTGCATTTATATAACTAACTAATTCTTCATCAATTTGAGTTAAATGTGTTTCAATTAATATAGTCTTAAATTTTGAATGTTCTATAGCTAATTCTAATATTGTTTTTAATATATTTCTATTAAATTCTTTTGGATCTGTTATACTTCCAAGTGATTCCAATACAAGAACATCACCTTGTTGCTTTTTAATCTCTCTTTTAAATGCTTTAATATATTGATTTGGTGTAATTAAACATTCATCTGCTACTCCATAATTACAATTCCAACAAGAACCTAATTTTTTCATTCTACACCCTAATGTTCTAAACTGAGCTTGTACTACTTTTCTATTTCCATATAAATTTGTTCTAATATGTACTATTAATTCATCATGTTTTCTGATGTTTTGAAAAGTTTTACTTTGAAGTTCTTTATCATATCTTCCTATTTTTTTTAATACTTCTTTCTCATTTTCTTCCACAGTATTAATTTTTATATTATCTAAAAAACTTTCTTCGCTCATTTTCTTCACCAATTATTAAATATTCCTTTTTATATCTTTTTTTTCTTATAGGATTTTTACTTTTATAGCCAAAAGCTACTCCACAAATTAATTCTTTATCATATAAACCTAAATACTTATTGATAACATCATCAACAAATAAAACATCACAAATCCATGTTGTATCTATTCCTAATTCAGTAGCTTTTAATATCATATGTTCAATCGCTGCACCACAAGATAATACATCTGCTTTTATTCTATCAAAATAGTAGTCATGCATTACAACCATATTTTCAATATCTTTTCCATCTAATAATTTTTTTGAATTAGTTATTTTATCTATATGATTACAATCCCACTTATCACTATATACTAAAATACAA
This sequence comes from uncultured Clostridium sp., assembly GCA_947363765.1. GTDB lineage: Bacteria > Bacillota > Clostridia > TANB77 > CAG-508 > RGIG8482. The sequence continues at coordinate 9,092 of CANAQC010000006.1, forward strand.
TTTCCGTACTTGTCTAATTAGATTTCCACTTCTTTTTATTGTTGTTACTAATCCTGTATTATTTACCCATTCTTCCATTTTATCTGCAATATAGTTCTTTTGTTCATCTGTTAATATGTAAAATCTCCATGGTTGCCTATTTTTTGCAGATGGTGCTATTATTGCACTATCTATTATCTTATTTATATCACCATTACTAACTTTTTTATTTGTATAATTTAGAGTAGTAAGCCTTTTTTGTATTAACTCTGAAAATTGCATATATAATTCCTCCATATATATTATAATTATATATGTCTTCTTTTTCTTAATTTTTCTAATACCAAAAAAATTGGTCTTTTAACACTACACAAATACAATGGTCTATCCATCTATTACTTGGATTTGTTCTGTTTCAAATCTTTCTTAATTTGAATATTTTTTAATAGCAATTGCAACAAATCTCTAAATTACTTTTAATAACAAGCAATGAACTATCTATTTACTCCTTCATCTAAAATTCCATATACCATTGCTATGTCAGTTGGAACTATATATTCTGCTCCTATTTCTTCTGCAACTACTAATGCAAAAGCACTCATTGCTCTTGTAGCATACCACCAATTTGGGTCATTTACTCTTTGTCTTATTTCGTCTAAAGAAATTGATTTATAATATCTCTCAGTTTCACTTTTCCTTGTTTCTATATCCATCATAATTGGAGATGCTACATCTTCATATAAAGTATTCTCTTCATATTTTATTCCAGAGTATCTTGCAAACTTTTCATGTCCTCCACCTGCTAATATTAGTATATCAGCTTTTTCTTTTGGTAAATTTAATCTTTCTTTTATGAATTTTTTTACTGTTTCAAGATTATTTGTTGCAAAGTCTTCTGCTAAATCTGGAAATTCTTGCATTACATCAATAACTCCAATTTTTGTATTAGTACTTTCCTTTATTCCATTATCATAAATTGCAATTTCAGTAGAGCCACCTCCACCTATAAATACACATACTTTATTTTTTACAAACCTAGTCGTTCCAAAAACTGTTAACTCATTTTCTTTTTCTTGAGAAATAATATTAAATTCGTATCCTGTTTCATTTTTGAATCTATTTAGAAACTCTTTTCTCTCTGTATCATTTAAAGTTCTAAAAATACTTGTACCACAAACATATATATCTTGTGAAATACATTTTAAATCATTTATGCTTGAAATTAATTCTACAATATCACTTTCTCTTAATTTTTTATCTTCATTATAATTCTTTTTGAATTGTATTGTTTTGCCTTCTAATTTTTCTATATGATCACCATCAAACTTGTGAACTTTAGTACAAGTTGAACCAACTTCTACGATTATTTTATTCATATTTACCTCTAACTTCCCTTATTTTTTCATATCATATATTAATAAGTATATTTTAACTATCTCTTTTAATTATTCATCTATATACGCTATTTACTATTTATAGTGTATAAAAGTTTTCCTTAATATTTATTTATTAATTATAGTCTTATTTTAAAAATAAAAGTTAATTATCTAATATCTTATCTAACCAATTAAATATAACATAATACACTTCATCTCGATTTATTTCATTTAAAAGTTCATGTCTTGCATCTTTAAATAAACGTATATCTACTTGTTCTAATCCTGCTTTTTCTAACATATGCATTACCCTAATAACCCCTCTTCCCATTGCTCCTACTGGATCTTTATCTCCTGAAATAAGCAAGATTGGAATATGGTTTGTTTTGTTAATATTTTTTTGTTTAGATAAATAATAGGTTCCTCTTAATAAATTTAAATATCCATTAGTCGTAAAATTGATACCACATTTTGAATCTTTTTTATATTTATCAACTTCTTGTTCATCTCTTGTCGTCCAATCAGCATTGGTACGATTTGGCTTGAACTTTTTATTAAAAGAACCGTGTCACAAGATATTCTAGTAGTTTACTACGATATCGTTCTCCTTTTATAAACATAATTAGTTTTGTTAGCATTTGTCCTACAAGTAGTCCCATTTTTTGCCCACTTGTTCCAGAAAGAATTACCCCTGCTAAATTGTCTTGGTATTTTGTTAAATATGTTCGTACTACAAGTGAACCCATACTATGGCCAAAAATAAAATATTGTAATTTTGGATATTGTCTTGCTATTTTATTTTGCAAAATATGAACATCTTCAGCTAAATGATTCCACCCATCTTTTTTAGCAAAATAACCAAAGTCATCTTCTTTTTTAGCAGTATTTCCATGTCCTAAATGGTCATGTCCAACTACAATATAACCTTGACTTGAAAGAATTTGTGCAAAGTTTTCATAACGCCCTATATGTTCTTCCATACCATGTACTAATTGTACAATTCCTCTATAATTATCTAATTTATCATCTTTCCATATTTTTGCATATATTTCTTCTTTTGTAGAAGATGTAAAATAAAAACTTTTTTGCATATATTTCGCCCTTTCTTGTTTTTCTTTATTATATACTACTTAAAAAAAGATATCAAATTTTTTCTTTTACTACTGTATAATTAATGGCAGTTAGTAATACTAACTGCCATTAAAATTCTTTATTCTTCTACATATGCTTTTGATGTTAGGGCATCTTCTAATTCTTTTACTTTTCTTAATAACGAATAAAATAATGGTCCCATTATATAATTGATATGCTTTATCTGATTTATAAAACTCATATTAAATCCCTTTGCTATAAGACTATATCGTATATTTTCTATTTCTTTTTTAATAATAGGAATAAATGTAATAGAAAGACTTATCATAATCCCAATATTATTTATATTAACTCCAAACCATTTTAATGGATATAAGAGTTTTTGAACGGCTTTTGCCATTTGCATTGCCGTTGTAGTTTTTCCAAATATATAAGTTATATGGCAAACCATTATAAGACGGACTCCAATTTTAATTGCATCCATAATTTCCATGACAAATACATCAATCACTACCGTAAATAAAATAAATGGCATTAATTTTCCTATTGTTTTTATTGCATCTGTTAGTGATATATGAGCTATACCGTGCTAATATTGTTTGAATAATAAAAACTAATATCAATATCCTTATATCATAAATAAAAAATATGCTAATGGTATAAATAAAAAATGCAATAAATTTAAGTATTGTTTTCATTTTTATTCCTCTCTCTATATTTCTCTACTAACTTTTGAACCAATTCTTTCATTGTCCAATCTTTTAAATCAATTTGAATATTTTGCTGTTTTAAATCTCGAAGTAAAGTAATTACTTCTGGTATTTTAATTCCACTTTTTTCAATTTCTTCTATATGTTCTAATATATCTTGTTTTTCGAATGTTGTTTTAAGTTTGCCATCTTCTATTACCCAAATAATATCTGATAATAAGACTTCATCTATAATATTAGTAATATAAATAATGGCATATCCTTCTTTTTTTAATTGCTTAATAATATTATAAATCTCCTCTTTTCCCTTTGGATCTAACATTGCTGTTGGTTCATCTAGTACAATATACTTTGTTTGCATAGCAAGAATTGATGCAATTGTTAATCGTTGTTTTTGACCTAAAGAAAGAGTATAAGCTTCTTTCTTTTCTTTTCCTTCTAATCCTACCTTTTTTAATGCTTCTCTTGTTTTAGCTTCTATATCTCCCATATTTAAATTTTCTAGACCAAATCGTATTTCATCTTCTACAGAATTAAAAATAATTTGATTTTCTGGATTCTGAAATACAATTCCTACTTGTTTACGAATTTCTAAAAAGTTTTCTTTTTTTTTCGTATCTTTTCCTTCAATTAAAACTTGTCCTTTTGTAGGTTTTACAATACCTGCAATTAACTTGGCAAGGGTTGATTTTCCGTGAACCATTTTTTCCAACTATACAAATAAATTGTCCGTGGTTTTATTATTTTGTTAACATTTTGGATAATGGTATGTTTTTTTTCATATCCATAAATTATGTCTTTTAATTCAATCATAGTATTTATCCTTCTTACAATATTTATTTTACTGTATATTATACTTTCTACTTTTCTAAATTTTCTAATACTTCTTTATAGGTATAAAAACTTCCTATAATAAAAATAACTCTATCTTGGTATTCTGTTTTGCATTGTTTTAATGCATCTTCTAATGAATTCATTTGTAAATTATATTTTCTATATTGTATTGCTTCTTGGTATAAAACTTCCTTTGGCACATAACATTTTACTTCATCTTGCTCTTTTGTTCCGTCTGTGAAAATAAAAATTGACTCTTTATCCTCCATTAGTTCTTTTATTATGGTTTTATAATCTTTAGTTTTCAAAATAGAAAACACATATACCTTTTTGGTTTCTTTATATTGCTGATGAATAGTTTTTTTTAAATTGCGTATTGCTTCTTCATTATGACCCCCATCAAATATCATTGTTGGATGATGATAAATTACTTCAAATCTTGCTTTGTGTACTGTGTTTTTTAATCCATTTTCTATATCTTTTTCTGAAATAAGATATCCTTTTTTTTGTAGTACCTTTATTGCTTCTAATACAATACAAGCATTTCCAATTTGTTTCATTCCCTTTAAATTGATTGTAACCTTTTTTTCATCTTTATAATCAAAAACTTGATATTCATTTTGATAAGATACATTTGACCAATCTTCTTTTTGTATAAGATGTAGTCGATTCTTTTTTTCTTTGCAAGTTTGTTTTATAATATTATCAATACTTGGTTCTTGGCTAATAAATATAGTTTCTGAATTTTCTTTAATAATACCAGCTTTCTGAATTGCAATTTTTTCTAATGTATTTCCTAAAATATCCATATGGTCATAACCAATTGACGTAATAACAGATAATATTGGACTTACAATATTTGTACAATCTAAAAGTCCTCCTAAACCTGTTTCTAAAACTACAATATCACACTTATTTTTTACGAAATATAATAATGACATCGCTGTTTCTATTTCAAATAATGTAACTGGTACTTCATGTTCTTTATTATACTTATCAACAAGTGGTTTCATTAGATTTGTTAATTCTTCTAATTCTTCATCTAAAATTTCTTTATGATTTATACGAATTCTTTCATTAAATCTAACAATATGTGGAGACATAAATTCTCCTACTTTATAGTGTGCTTGTTCTATAACAGTAGATAACATTTCTACAACACTACCTTTTCCATTTGTCCCTGCTATATGAACAATTTGCAATTTTTTTTCTGGATGGTCTAATTCTTCCATAAAATACTTCATTGCATCTAGTGTTGGACCTTTTGTTCCTTTGTAAAATGTAGATAAGTAATCTTTAGTCGTTTTCATCACTTACTCCTTCATACAAATAACGATTCACAATTGGTCTTGTTAGCTTTTCTAAAAAGAATATTGTAATAATACGAATTGGGAACATAATAACTTGTGCTAGTACTCTTGTAGAAATTATTACAAAATATGCTTTACCATATAGCATATTTAACCAAATAGAAACAACAAAAATTTCCACAACACCTAATACTAACAAATTACTTATTATTAGTTTAATAATGAATTGCTTATTACTAATTTCTTGTTCAGGCTTTTTATATAGAAAAATTCCGTAAATAAGTCCAACTAATCCTGCACTTAATGTAAAACCTGGAAAATATGTTCCAAATGGAAAAAGAATTGCTCCTATAAAGTCTCCAAGAGCTGCAATTAGTGTAGTATATTTAGGTCCTAACCAAATAGCTGCCATCATAACTGGTATAAAAGAAAAACTTAAAACCAATAAATTAGTTTTAATTGATACAAATCGGTTGAGTACAATTAGTAATGCAAGTAAAATTCCTGATAAAATAATTTTTTTTAATTTTGACATAAAAAAATTCCTCCTTAAAATGTTTTTTCCGCACATTTAAAGAAGAAAAACGTTTTATAATATTCGTTTTCTTAATTTAAATTAAAATAGCGGAATGCGAAAATAAATACGCAAAAGTTTCCCTTTTTGCCCTAGTAACAACTTCCCGTCTACTAGGTCTTAACGATTTATTTTCTACTCTATTTTTAATAGATTATCTTTATCATACAACTTTTTTCATAGTTCGTCAATATGTATTTAAATTTTTCTTGACCAATCTATAATATAAAATATTTTTTTAATGTATATATAATTTAAGTATGACCTATGTAAAAGTCTAGTATGTATAAAATAAATATAAGATTTTTTTATCTTTTTTCTTCCACTTTTCATATGTTTCGACATTTTTTGCCTTGACAAGCTATAACTTATGAATTATATTGTTTAGGTCTTTTGGAAATACTTAGGTAATTTAGGTTTTTATTGGTTGAATTATAAAAAATGTTATGGAGGTTGTTAAAATTATTATGGAATTTTTACAAACACTATGGACCATATTAATTACATCAAACGAAAATTTAATTCATTTTATTAGTATCCCATTTACTTTTCTCGAAATATTTATTAATATGCTATTATTTACAACCATCTTAAATATTTCTAGTACTAAAAAACATACTCTTACATATATTGCGATTTGTTCTATTATAAATATTTTTTTAAATTTCCTCATTCCTAAATCATATAGCAATTTTTTGTTTTTAATTATTTATCCTATTTTACTTGTAACTATTTTCAAAATTAGTTTTATAAAAGCAATTATTGCAGAAATATTGCCATTATTTGCAATTACTATTGGAGAAATTATAATTATAAAAATATATCAAGTGCTTTTCCATATTGATGTAAATACAATTTGTTTCGTACCTATTTATAGAATAAGTAGTATTATTTTAATTTATTTACTTATATTTATTATCTATGCTATTTGTAAACATTTTTCTATTAATATTACAATAACAGATTCTATGGATAAGAAAAACAAAATACTACTTATTATTAATTTATCTTTTGCTATTATTATCATTATAATTCAATCATTTTTATTTGATTTTTATAATGAAAATTTTCCTATTTTTATTACTTTGTTAGGAATATTTAGTTTACTTGCTTATCTTTTTACAAGTCTATATAGTATCAGTAGAACTACCAAACTACAAATAACTACTCAAAGCTTAGAAGAAGCAAAATTATATAATAAAGCTTTAAAAACCTTACATGATAAAGTAAGAGCCTTTAAACACGATTTTAGTAATATTGTTTTATCAATTGGCGGTTATATTGAAAGAAATGATATGAACGGTTTAAAAATTTATTATTCACAATTATTAGAAGACTGTCAAAAAGTTAATAGTTTATATGCTTTAAATCCTGAAGTAATTAATAATCCAGCTATTTATAGCTTAATTGCTTCTAAATATTATAAAACTGAAGTATTAGGCATTACTCTTAATTTAGAAGTTTTTTTAGATTTAAATAAATTAAATATGAAAATTTATGAATTTACTAGAATTTTAGGTATTTTAATTGATAATGCAATTGAAGCAAGTAAAGACTGTCCTGATAAAAGAATTAATATTGAGATTAGAAAAGATTTTAAAGTAAATAGGCAAATTTTACTAATAGAAAATACTTATAAAGAAAAAGATATTAATATTGACAAAATCTTTACAAAAGGATATTCTACAAAACCTAATAATACTGGACTTGGATTATGGGAAGTTAGAGAAATATTAAAAAAGAATAAAAATTTAAATTTATATACTACTAAAGATAATATCTATTTTAAGCAACAATTAGAAATCTATCCAAATAAAATGTAATTTAAATTTTAAAATACCTTTCTTTAATATAAAGAAAAGTATTTTAAAACAAATATTTTATAAATTTATATCTTCTATTATTTTCCAAGATCCTACTGTTTTTGGTATTGTAGAGAAAGTCATTTCTTGTTTTGTGATTGGATGAATAATTGTTAATGAATATGCCCATAAACAAATCTGTTTTCCTTTGCCTCTTATCCCATACTTCTGGTCTGCATATATACTATGATTTCTACTAGCTAATTGCACTCTTATTTGATGATGTCTTCCTGTATGTAATAATATTTTTAATACAGAAAGATTTATTTCTTGTTCATATTTTAGAACTTCATAATCTAATTTTGCAATTTTAGCTCTTTTATTTTCTTTTGTTACTACCTTACTCATATTCTTTTGTTCATTTTTTAGTAAATAATCCTCCAATGTTCCTTTTGAATAATCAAATTTCCCATCTACAATTGCTAGATATTGTTTTTTAAAAGTCTTATTTCTAACTTCCTCACTTAATCTTGATGCTGCTTTTGAAGTTCTTGCAAATACCATCACTCCACCTACTGGACGGTCTAATCTATGTACTAATCCTAAATATACTTCTCCTTTTTTATTATATTTGTCTTTAATGTATTGTTTTATAATTGTTAACATATCTATATCATTTGTTTTGTCTGCTTGTGATGGTATATTTGGTATTTTTTCTACTACAATAATATGATTGTCTTCATATAATACTTTTAATTCTTCCATTTTATTTCTCCCAACGTCCATAAATTCCACATGGTAATACTAAATTAGAGTTTGCCATTGGTAGACCAATTTCTCCAGAAGAAAAACTTCCACTTTGGTCGTTCTTCATATTTAGTCTTAAAATATTTTCTAATACTTTTGCAGATATTCCTGTTGTATATGAATTAATTAGAAAAAATAATGGTTTATTACTTAATACATTCATACATAAATTTACTAAATCATATATATTGTTTTCAAATTGCCAAACCTCTCCATTTGCACCTCTACCATAAGATGGTGGATCCATAATAATAGCATCATAAAAGTTACCTCGTCTAATTTCACGATTTACAAATTTTACAACATCATCTACAATATAACGAACTTTTTTTTCTTCTAAACCAGATGACTTCACATTTTCCTTTGCCCATGCAACCATTCCTTTTGAACTATCAACATGACATACACTCGCTCCTGCAGATAAACACATAAGAGTTGCTCCTCCTGTATATGCAAAAAGGTTTAAAATTTTTATTTCTCTTTTTTCTTGTTTAATTTTTTCTTCCATCCAATCCCAATTTACTGCTTGTTCTGGAAACACACCTGTATGCTTAAATCCCATTGGTTTTATATTAAATGTTAAATTTTTATATTGTATCTGCCAAGTTTTTGGTAATTTCTTATAATAGTTCCACTCTCCTCCTCCTTTTTTACTTCTATTATAAATTGCAGAAGCTTTATTCCATTCTTTAGGACATGTTTTTTGTTTCCATATAATTTGTGGATCTGGTCTTATTAAAATAATATCTTTCCATTTTTCTAACTTTTCTCCATTTGCCATATCTAATATTTGATAATCTTTCCATTTACATGCTACGTTCATATATATAACCCTCTATTTCTGTATTTTTTAATATTTTTATTATCTTTTTAACCATATTTTGTGAATTTGTATTGCCTACAACTATTCCTACTTTTCTAAAACGCCTAATATAGTTTATATATAAATCTTCCATTGTCTCTACAATCATTGCATTTTGCCTTTCTTGTCTTGCAATTTTATATAAACTTTTTGTCTTTATACTTTTCTTTTTTCCGAACTATAATCATTAATTCAACTTCTTTAGCTAGTGCTTTTGTCTCTTTTTGCTTTAAAATAATCTTATTATAGTTAGTATATTTTTTCTTTTTTTCTAATTTTGGACATTTTAAGTAAATGAGCTTTACTTTTTTTATATATTTTTGCTCATTATACCTAATTTTTGCTTTACTTTCTTTATTTTTATGCTTTTCTCCGTTTATAAAATGCAAATGTTTTTTCAACTAATACTTCCATAATTGTTCCTATTTTTTATATTTTGCTAAATAAATCAAAAAAGTAATATATTAATGAAAAATTTAAAATACTAAAAACTACTCCTATTACTATAGTAAAAGTAATAAATTTGTTATGTAGTATTTTTTTCATCATTCGTTTTTTAAATATGTTATTTGGCTTGTCCTTTTTTGAAAGATAGTTTACACTAAACACCTCATCTTTTGCATAATCCATCATTTTTAATCCCCCTTTTATATATTTTATATTTAAAATATATGCTAATTGAGATTAAAATATGTCTTATTATTTAATAATCATATCATAAATTTATTTTATTTTTCAACTATTTGTCTAATCGTATTTGTTTTTTCATGTTTTTATGACAATATAGTTTTTTATTTTTATAACTCATCTTTTATCTTTATTGCTAAATCTTTTGAAATTCCTTTTACTTTCATAATTTCATTAATATCTGCTTTTTTTATTTGGTTTACACTTCCAAATTTTTTTAATAAGTCTTGCTTTTTAATATTACCTATTCCTTTTATTTTATCTAATTCTGACTTTGTAATCTTTTTATCTCTTACTTTTCTATGATAAGTAATTGCTACATTATGTACCTCATCTTGAAAATTAGTAATTAGTTTCATTAATTCTTCTGATAATGGAATTTCTTTTCGATTTTCATTAATTAATGCTCTTGTTCTATGTTTATCATTTTTTACCATTCCAAAAATAGGAATTTCTAAATTGTACTGTTGTATTGCAGATTTAGCCGCTCTTTGTTGGGTGATTCCTCCATCTACAAAAATAGCATCTGGTATTGTGCCAAAAGCACCTTTTGGGTTTTCAATAGAATGTTTTATTCTTCTTATAATAACTTCTTTCATACATTTTGGATCATCTTGTGAAAAAACTGTTTTTATTTTAAATCTTTTTGATAATTTTTTGTTGATTATTCCATCTTGTAATACACACATGCCAGCCACCATATCTGTTCCAGAAATATTGGAAATATCATAAGTTTCTATTCTTTTTGGTAATTTTTCTAGTCCTAAAATCTGTTTTAATTCTACTAAAACATTATAATTTTCTTTTGATGAATTTTCTAATGTAACTTTTGCATTATTTTCTGCCATTTCTACAAAACGTAATTTTTCACCTTTTTGTGGTGATTTTAGTTCTACTTTTCTTCCTGCTTTTTCAGATAAAATGTTTTGAATTATATCTTTATCTTCTATTTCTTCTCGTAGCATTATCTTATGTGGTATTTCTTCTTTGGGCATATAATACTGTTTTACAAAACTAGATAAAATCTCATTATTAGATACATCTTTCATATCTTTAAAAAAGTAATGATTTCTTCCTATCATTTTACTATTTCTTACAAAAAATATTTCTATACATACATTAAATTCGTTTTTTGCAAGTCCAATTACATCAATATCATTTTCGCCTAAATTTGATACTTTTTGCTTTTGACTAATTCTTTCTATTGCAATCTTTTTATCTCTTAAGTATGCTGCTTCTTCATATTCTTGCTTTTGAGATGCTATCTTTATTTCTTCATCTAAACTTTTTAATATTGGTTCAATTTTTCCTTCTAATAATAAAATAATTTGATCTATTTGTTTTTTATAATCTTCTTTTGATATATACCCCATACAAGGTGCACTACAACGATGAATATAGTAATTTAGGCATGCTCTTTTTATGGATTTAAAGTTTTTACATTGACGTATTTTAAATCTTTCTTTAATAAAATCTACCATTTCTTTTGCACTACCACTATTTGCATATGGACCAAAATATTTTGCTCCATCATTTAATCTTGTTCTTGTAATATAAACACTAGGATAGTCATCTTTTATATCTATTTTTATATATGGATATGTTTTATCATCTTTTAATAATACATTAAATTTAGGACGGTTTTGTTTAATTAAGTTACATTCTAAAATAAGTGCTTCTGCTTCATTATCTGTTACTATATACTCAAAATGATCAATTAGCAAAACCATATTTTCAATTCTTTTTGTTTTATTGTTTTTTCTAAAATATTGTCGTACTCTATTTTTTAAAACAATAGCTTTACCAACATATAGAATTTTGTCTTGCTTATCTTTCATAATGTATACACCAGGTTTGTTAGGTAATTTTTTTAATTCTGCTTCTATATCAAACATATTTCCTCCAAAAAAAATACAGATGGTTTTTTATTCCCCCCATCTGTAATTTTAAACATATTTGTCTCTCCTAAATATGTTTATTCCCCCCAAAAATTTTATAAGCTTTTTAGTTTTTAGCTTCAAAAATTACTTATGCTTTTTTATCTCTTAAGCACATATATACTATATCTTATTTTTTAAAATCTGTCAAGTGTTTTTAGTAAAATACTCAATTAATTTCATAAAATATTACAAAATTGTAATTTTTTATGAAATTACATTGGTAAAATATCCAATATAAGGTAAATTTCTATACATTTCATTATAATCTAATCCATAACCTACTACAAATTCATCTGGAATTTCAAATCCTACATAATCTACTTTTACATCATATTCTCTTCTTTCTGGTTTATCTAATAAAGTGCATAATTTTATACTTTTAGGATTTTTAGTATGTAAATGTTTAATTAAATAGTTTAATGTTCTTCCTGTATCAATAATATCTTCTACAATTAGTAAGTTTTCCTCTTCCATATTATCTGGTAAATCCAATTTTAAATTAATTTTACCAGAACTAATTTTCTCTGTTCCATAACTAGATACTTGTATAAAAGTTATTTTTACATCTTTATTAATTTTTTTTGCTAAATCCACCATAAAAAAAGTAGAACCTTTTAAAATGCATACTAAAGTTAAATCTTTTCCCTCATAATCCTTTTCAATTTTACTTGCAAGTTCACAAATCTTTTTTTCAATAGTTTGTTCATCAATTAATACTTTTAATTCATCCATAATTACTACCTCTTTATTTTTTATTATAAAAGTATTATATCATATTATCCTATTTTGTATATATAAATATTAATTTTTTATTATAGTACTTGCTACTTTTTAAGTTTTATTATAATATACTATTATTAATTGAAAGTATTTTTTTAATTTTTTCAAGAAAGGGGTATTTTTATTATTAAGCGCCTGAACAATATATATTTTATTGTTGACGAGGATAGAACTAATCGAATATTCGGCGGATGGTTCTATGGCATTTAAGTTACTGCCATAAATACTAGCAAAACATAATAGTAATATTATGAAACAAATCTAGTAGGGTAACTTTTAAAAAATACTTTCAATTCCATGTTAATTTTTAGGAGGTATATATAAAACATATGTGTGGAATTGTTGGATATATTGGTACAAAAAAAGCCAGTCCCATCTTAATTGATGGCTTATTAAAATTAGAATATAGAGGATATGACTCTGCTGGAATCGCTACTATTGAAAAAAATGGTATTCAAAACATGAAAAATAAAGGTAGAGTAAAATCTTTATATGAACTAGATGGAATTAATAATTTAGAAGGAACAATTGGTATTGCTCATACAAGATGGGCTACTCACGGAGAACCTTCTTGTATAAATTCTCATCCTCATATGGATAATTCTAAAAATTTTTGTGTTGTTCATAATGGAATTATTGAAAATTATCAGGAATTAAAAAATTCTTTAGAAAAAAATGGTTATCATTTTCTTTCCAAAACAGATACAGAAACAATACCAAATTTAATCTCTTATTATTACGAAAAAATTTCTGATACCAAAAATCGTTTTTTACAAGCTGTTCAACTTGCTTGTAAAGACTTAAAAGGAAGTTATGCAATTGAAGTTCTTTGTTCATATGAGCCAAATACAATGATTGTTGTAAGAAAAGATAGCCCACTTGTTATTGGGAAAGGTGAAAATGAAAATTATATCTGTTCTGATATTCCTGCTATCTTATCTTATACAAAAAATTTTTATTTATTAAATGATAATGAAATTGCTCTTATTACAAAAGATTTAGTTTCTTTTTATGATATGAATTTAAATTCTATAAAAAAAGATTTAAGAAATATTACTTGGGATGTTTCTTCTTGTGAAAAAGATGGCTATGAAGATTATATGTTAAAAGAAATTTATGAACAACCAAAGTCTGTTAGAGAAACAATTGGTTCTAGATTAATTAAAGGAGAAAAAGTAAATTTTGATGATATTGGATTTTCTAAAACAGATTTAGAAAAATTTAACCAAATTTATTTAGTAGCTTGTGGAACTGCTATGCATGCTGGTTTGGCAATAAAACCAACCTTAGAAAAATTATGCAATATTCCAGTTAATGTTGATATTGCATCTGAATTTCGTTATAGAAATCCTTTAATTGATGAAAATACTTTATGTATTTATATTAGTCAATCTGGTGAAACTGCAGATACTATTGCTGCTTTAAAGCTTGCAAAAGCTAAAAAAGCTAAAACTATTGCAATTTCTAATGTAATTGGTAGTTCTATTACAAGAGAAGCAGATTTTACAATTTATACTCATGCTGGTCCAGAAATTGCTGTTGCATCTACAAAGGCATATACTTCACAAATAACTCTTTTAATTCTACTTAGCCTACATTTTGCAGAAGTATTAGAGTCTTGTGATATTAATATTTTAGATGAAATTAAAGAAGAACTTTTATTACTACCTGAAAAAATATCTTCTGTTTTAGAAACAAGTTCAAAAATAGAAGAATTTGCAAATAAAGTTTATAATAAAAAGGATATCTTTTTCTTGGGTAGAGGAATCGATTATACTGTATCACAAGAAGCATCTTTAAAGCTAAAGGAAATTTCATATATTCATTCAGAAGCATATGCTGCAGGAGAATTAAAACATGGTCCAATTGCTTTAATTGAAAATGGTGTTACTGTTGTTGGTATTTTAACAGATTCTAATTTAGTAGAAAAATCTATTAGTAATTTACAAGAAGTTATTACTCGTGGTGCACAAACTTTAATTGTTACTAACCAAAAAATAGATAAACAAAATTATGATGAAGTGATTACAATACCAAATACTAATCCACTTATCTCTCCAATTCTTTCTATAATACCTTTACAATTATTTTCATACTATATTTCTAAGAAAAAAGGATTAGATGTAGATAAGCCAAGAAATCTTGCTAAATCTGTAACAGTAGAATAATATAATAAAAAAACACTAGATTTTTCATTATTTCTCTAGTGTTTTTTATTTTTATGCACCTAAAGCTAATTTTAAAGCTACTAATAAAATAACTCCGTGGAACTCCTAATATTCCTGTAAAAATTGCTGTAATATAATTTAGTCCTATGTGAAATCCAAATATTCCTCCAATTAAATTAATAATAAAAATCATAACCCCACCAAGTATAGAGTTAAATACTAGTTTTAATATACTTTTTATTGGTAATATAAATATTTTACCAAATAAGAATAAAAAACAAATACAAGCTAAATAAATAATCATACTATTATTATCCATATTGTTACACCCCTCGTCCTTTTGTCCTTTTATTAAATGGTATGATTATTTATTTATATTTATGCTTGTTTTTTATTATCCTGCATTAATTCTTTCTTGATATTCATCTTGTCTAATTTCAATTTCTTTAACTCTATCAATAGTAAGTCCATTTTTTTTAGCCTTTTTTATTAAATAATTTAGTTTAGATTGATTTGCTTTTATTTGATATAGGTAGTAATCAATTAAATCTCCTTCTGCAAACTCAAAGTTTCTATTTGAATTTTGTAATTCTTGTTTTGTTCTTATAATACTTTTTATTAATTCAATATCTAATTCCTCCTCTGTTTTTTCTATTATATGTGTTTCTTTTAGATATTCTTCTTGCATTTTCTCTCTCCTTTTTATAAAATATACTACTATTATATCCTCCGCTTTTTTGTTTTATTCGTATATTTTCCTATGTTACATAAATTTGGTATAAAACAAGTGCTATACTTTGAATAATAAATAAATTTAAAATATTTGATGTTAATAAATTATTTGTTGCTTCTACAACTCCTGATGCATTGTCATTATTAATTTTATGATGTTTTTGTGATTCAAAAAATGTAATTAACTCTGGTATACTTGTTATAAAACCAAGTGCAATTCCTAATAAAAATTCTGGTATTTTAAATATATTTGATAAAATTTGCAAAGTATTTCCTAATAAATTTCCTACTATAAATAAAGAGAGTCCTATTAAAATCAAATAAATTAAATATAATATCATTATTTTTTTTTTCCCTTTTACCCACTTAGTTTCTTCTTCAATTTTTTTTAATTCTTCACTCATTTGCCTTTTTAAATACAATTTGTGCCCATTATGATTTAGATAATATGCTAATGTAAATAATAAAATAAAAATTGGTACCATTGTTATATTTACTTCTATCTTAAATATAATTAGCAAAAATGGAATAATAATAGTAAATAAAACTAATATTAAATCTATTTTTAATGCCTTATTTTGTAGCACCTTTCCATTTTTATTCATTCTAACTGCTAAAGAATATTGTATTACATTAATTACATTAGAACTAAAAATATTGTAGATACTTGTTCCAATAAGTCCTACTATTGCTGATGAACTAACACTTAATAGTTCTGGTACAGATGTTGCAATTCCTGATAAATTACCAATAGTTTTTGGTTTCAAATCAAGACTTTCTCCAAATTTTCTAAGAATAGGTACTAAAATATATTTTGATATAACAACAATTAATAATGAATATACAAAAAACTTTCCAAATTCAATTAATATTTTCATTTTTTTCTCCTTTTTTATTTCTTATAAAAGTATTTACCTTTTTTACTTATTTAGTCAATTATTTTTTTGTCACATATGGTCGAATTGTTTATGAATACTGTTTTCTATTTTAGGCAATACTTCTACTACAATACTTTCTAAAAAAGGAGGCTTTTTTGTGATTAAAAAAGTAGAAATTAGTAATGTAGATACTTCTAAACTTCCTGTTTTAACTAATAAGGAAAAAGATGAACTCTTTATAAAAATTAAACAAGGTGATGTTTTAGCAAGAGAAAAATTTATTAATGGTAATTTAAGGCTTGTTTTAAGCGTATTACAACGTTTCGCAGGAAGAAATGAAAATATGGATGACCTTTTTCAAGTAGGTTGTGTTGGTTTAATTAAATCTATAGATAATTTTGATTTATCATTAAATGTTCAATTTTCTACTTATGCCGTTCCTATGATTATTGGTGAAATTAGAAGATATCTAAGAGATAATAACCCTATTCGTGTAAGTCGTTCTATTCGTGATTTAGCTTATAAAGCATTACAAGCAAGGGAAAAATTAACTAAAGAACTAAATAAAGAACCAAGTATAGATCAAATTGCAAAAGAAGTTGGTGTATCAAGAGAGGATATAATTTTTAGTTTTGAAGCTATTCAAGACCCTCTTTCTTTACAAGAACCTGTTTATAATGATGGTTCTGAAAGTATTTATATTATGGATCAAGTGGGTGATACTAAAAATACAGATGAAAAATGGACAGATTCACTTGCTATTAAACAAGCAATGACAAAATTGAATGAACGTGAAAAAATGATTATTACTAAACGTTTTTTTGATGGTAGAACACAAATGGAAGTTGCTGAAGAAATTGGTATTAGTCAAGCACAAGTCTCAAGACTTGAAAAAGATGCAATTTGTAGAATTAAAAAATTATATAAATAAAACAGGATATTTTAAATTATCCTGTTTTACTCATAATGTCTTTTTTCATTTTATTAATAATCTTTTTTTCTAGCCTTGAAATATAGCTTTGTGAAATTCCTAACATATCTGCTACTTCTTTTTGTGTTTTCTCATTTCCACTAATAAAACCAAATCTTAGTTCCATAATATTTTTTTCACGATTACTTAATTTTTGCATAGATGCACGTAACAATTTTTTGTCTACTTCATCCTCTATTGCTCTTGATGTAACATCATTGTCAGTCCCCAATATATCTGATAATAATAATTCATTTCCATCTCCATCTTGGTTTAATGGTTCATCTATTGAAATTTCACCTTTTAATTTATTACTTCTTCTTAAATACATTAATATCTCATTTTCTATACAACGAGATGCATATGTAGCAAGTTTAATATTTTTATCCGTGTTAAATGTATTAATTGCTTTCATTAATCCAATTGTACCAATTGAAATTAAGTCTTCTATACCAATCCCTGTATTTTCAAATTTTTTAGCTATATATACTACTAGTCTTAAATTTCTTTCTACTAAAATTTTTCTAACAGATTCATCACCATTTGCTAATTTTTGTAGTATTTCTTCCTCTTCTTTTGCATCTAAAGGAGGAGGAAGTGTTTGACTACCGTCCAATATAGTAAATTGGCATTTCCTCAATGTCATCTATTGATTTATCTATATATTTTACATATATAGTATTTATACTATTTTTTAATATCTGCAAAATATTCATTTTCTTCTTCACACCTTTCTATAATATTTAAACCTACAAGCCCTGTATATGCTTGTGTTTTTGTTAAGCTTTTATCATAAATTCCAATCATAATATTATTTAACTCCTTTTCTACTTCTTCTTTTGTAATTATTACTTTTTTAGGTACAAATGCTAATAATAATCCGATTTTGTTTACCTAATGATGTAAATGGAATCATTCTAAAATTAGGAATCTCTTCCTTTTTAGAAAACTCATCAAAATTAGAAATTTTACCTTCTACCATTTGCATAAAAGAATCTAAAATTTGTTTCGGAATTATTTGTTCTAATATTTGTTTTTCTACTACAATAACTGGTGTATTACTTAAAGGATCTTTTAACATATTTCCTGTATCAATTAATGCTTTTAATTCTACATTTTTATCTTTCCAAAAAATATTTACTTTGCAAAACATATCTTTACTTCTATATCTTCCTTTTACTATTTTAAATGCAATATTTACAATTACAAATCCTACTATTCCACCAAGCAATGCTATTTTTATTGGATAACTTCCTGTTAATACTCCATTTCTCATTAAAATATCTTGTGGTCTTATAAAATATAGAAGTGCAAATGCACAACCTCCAAATGCAAATGATACTAAATAAAAAATTAATAGTTCTTTTACTAATATTTTTAAGTTTTTAGGCTTAAAGGCTATATATATCATTACTACAGACAAAATAAATTTAAAAATAATATTTGAATATATTTCTAACACTTTGGCAAAAGATAAAATAGAATATATTCCCCCAATTAAACTAGAAAATAAAATCCTCCATTGTTTTATTTTTACTTTATGAACTAGACCTGTAGCAAATAATATAATATAATTCATACATAGGTTTTCTAACAAGATAATGTCTAAGTAAATTGTCAAAAAATTTTTCCTCCTCTTAAGTTTTTAACGTATCTAAAAATAATACTACAAAATTTTATTAGCTTTGTTATTCCCTATACTTGTTCTATTTTACAATGTTTAATTTAAAAAATGTGTCAAAATAAGGGAAAGAAAAAAAGAAATAATCGAGTATTTTCGATTATTTCTTTTTTTTATTTCTATTCTTTTTTCTATTTCTTTGTTACTAGACTATTTATTACTTGTTTTATTTTTTCTTAAAAAAGATGGTATATCTAAATCATTTGAATTTGTATTACTTTCTGTTGATGATGGTATTGAATTAATTTTCTTATCCCATGCTTTTGTTACTTTATCTGAAATTCCAATTGTTGAAATTGGCATCTCGTTTTCAAATCCTGTTGCAATAACAGTAATTGAAATATCGTCTCCCATGCTTTCATCAATCACAGCACCAAAGATTATATTTGCTTCTGGATCAACACTTCTTTGTACAAGTTCTGCTGCTGTATTTACTTCATGTAATCCAAGTTCTGAACCACCAGTAATATTAATAATTACTCCTCTTGCACCTTCAATTGATGTTTCAAGTAATGGACTTTGAATTGCTTGTTTTGCTGCATCTTCTGCTCTATTTTCACCTGCTGCTCTACCAATACCCATATGTGCCATACCAGTATTTAACATAATTGTTTTAACATCTGCAAAATCTAAGTTAACAAGACCTGGAACTGCAATTAAATCTGATATACCTTGTACACCTTGTCTTAATACATCATCTGCCATTTTGAAGGCATCTACAATTGAGGTTTTTCTATCAATTATTTGTAATAGTTTATCATTTGGTATTACTACTAATGTATCTACTTTTCCTTTTAAGCTTTCAATTCCACGTTCTGCTTGTGAAAGTCTTTTCTTTCCTTCAAATGTAAATGGTTTTGTAACAACGCCAATTGTTAATATTCCCATTTCTTTTGCAGCTGCTGCAACTATTGGAGCGGCACCAGTTCCTGTTCCACCACCCATACCAGCAGTTACAAAAACCATATCTGCTCCACGTAATACTTCTGCAATTTCAGATTTGTTTTCTTCTGCTGATTGAGCACCAATATCAGGATTTGCTCCTGCCCCTAATCCTCTTGTTATTTTTTCTCCTATTTGAATTTTTGTTCCTGCTTTTGATTCTTGTAAAGCTTGTCTATCTGTGTTAACAGAAATAAATTCTACTCCTCGAATTCCTGATTCAACCATTCTATTAACAGCATTATTTCCAGCTCCACCAACACCAATTACTTTTATTGTTGCTGTTCCGTCCATCATTTTATCGTTTTCTTCATAGTCTACCTTCATATTAAATCCTCCCAATATTTTTTATTTATAAATTTAAAATTAAAAACTTTTATTCTAAGAATAGAAAAATTCTTTAATTCTTTGCATAATTGTAGTAAATATATTTGTTTCTGATTTTGCATCAATATTACTAGATACTGTTTTTGCAAAAGGTCTTGCTGCTATATATCGAACTAAAGAATATGCTGACCTATAAACTGGTTTAATAGTACTTACTAATCTTCCTGTAGAAATTTTTACTGGTATATTTAAAATTATTTTTCCTGCTACATCACTTTTATTAATATTGCTAATTCCTTGTCCTGTTAATACTATCTTATTAATTCTTGCTTTAATTCCTTGGTTTGTAATATCTTTATTTACAAGTGTAAATATTTCTTCAATTCTAGCTTCAATAATTTCTATTAATTCTGAACTTTTAATCATTTTATTTTTAGAATCACCTTTGCAAGTATTTAGAATAATCTCATTATCATTATCAATAAAAGATTTTAGAGCTAATCCATATTGTTTCTTTAATTTTTCTGCTTCTTCTTCAGATATATTTAATACTACTGCAATATCATGTGTAATGTTATCTCCACCTAATGGAATAGTATTAGTATAGATAAATGATTCTCCTTCAAATACACCAATATCTGTATTTCCTGCTCCAATGTCTAACAACATAACATTATCATGTAATTCATTTACATCTAAAATTAAGTTTCTTTCTGCTAATGCATTTGGTACCATACCATCAATTTCAAGACCAGCTTTTTTCAAAATACTTGATAATTGTCTTGTATATTCTTTATCTGCTAAAATAATTTGTGCATTTAATGTAAATTCTGAAGTTAATTTTCCAACAGGATCTTGTGAAATTGTTCCATCTTTTAATATAAATTCATTTGGAACAATATCAATAATAACTTTATCTTCTGGAACTTCAATATCTCTTACTTGCATAATTGCTTGTCCAACATCTCTTACTGAAATTCCTGCATATTTATCCTTTAATTCCTTAGTAACATTATTTTGAACAATAGTTGCATATTTACCAGGTATTGTTACATAAGCTGAATTTATTTTTATATTTGCTTCATTTTCTGCATTTTCAATAGTTTTTGCAATTGCTAAAGCAATTTCATCTTCATTTATAATTTTTCCCTTTTTGATACCTTCACATTTGCTAGATGTAGAGCATATAATTTCAATTTGACTAAAATTATTTACTTCTCCAACAACAGCAGATACTTTAGATGTTCCTATATCAACTCCAACGATTATATCACCTATTGCCAAAGCTAATTCCTCCATTTTTAATGTATATTTTACTTAGGTAAGAATATTATATTTTGATAAAAAAGTCAAGAGTTTTTGTAATATTTTTGTAATATTTTCGTTGTTATTTTGTAATAATAATTTGTATTGTTTACTCCCTCTAGTATTTGTCGTATTTTAGTCAATTTTTTATCTTAATAATAAAATAGATATGACTAAAATTTAGCCATATCTAGTATTTATTTTTACATAATGTTAGTCTTGTTTTTCTTCCTTTTTTACTTCTTTTTGTTCTACATATTCTTGTTTATTTGTCCATTTATCAATATAATGTCTTCTAATAATAGCAAGATTTACAAACATTCTACCAACAAATACAACAATTGCTGCAAGATAAATATCAACATTTAGTCTTTCTCCTAAATACGTTAGTAAAATAGATAAAATTGCATTTCCAAAAAATCCTGAAACAAAAATCTTTAAATCAAATTCCCCTTTTAAAACAGATGAAATTCCTCCAAATACTGAGTCTAATGCAGCAATAATTGAAATTGCTAAATATCCTGACAAACTATATGGAATTATTGGTGCATTCATTCCTAAAAGTGCACCTATAATACATCCTACTAATATTGCAATAAAAACCATTTATTTTTCCTCCTTTATTTGATTTGCATACTTTATTTTTATTTCTCCATTATATTTATTAATAATTATATTGTTTTTCTTTTCTAGTCTTGAATTTGGATGTCTTGTAATAAATCCTATAGTTTTTGTTGTTAAAGAACTTTCTAAATACTTTTGATCTCCAATTGCTTTTATAGTATAAGGAGATGTCACTCTTTTTCCATTTACTAAAATAAATGGCTCTCCATCAATATCAATATTAATTATATCTGACATATTCATAATTCTTTGGTCATTAATACTTATAGCTTCTGCTCCAGCAAGTCTTAATTCATTAACTAATTCAATTAAGTTTTTATCCTCAATTCTATCAAATTCTGAATTTTCATCATTATAATATGTAATAATTACTCCATCACCTTTTACATCAGTTAATCCTACTAACATTTTCGCTTGTATTAATTCTTCGTTTAATAATTCTGACGCTTCTTGATTTAGTTCTCTTTTTTGCTTATATTCTTGTAAAGTTTTATTTGTTTGTTCTAACTTTATTAAAGTTTCTTCATATTTTTCCTTCCAGTTTGCTAAACTTTCACTTAACTCTTTTTCCCTCATACTTTCAATTTGGGTAATATTCGTTTCTTCTACTGTTTTAAATTGCATAAACATAACATAAGAAAGTACAAAACAAATAAGCCCAATTGTTAATGTCATAATTTTTTGACCTTTTTTCAATCTAATCACCTACTTTTTATTCTACTGTTTTTATATATTTTTGTGTTAAAACACCATTATATTTTTCAATCTTAATATCATCACTTTTTTTTACATCTACATTAATACCATAATCTTTTTTTAGAGTATATGCATAACCACCAGATCTTATAATATTATTAATCATGTCCTGATTTCCTATTACTTTAATTACAAATGGACTTCCTACAATTTCATTATTAACTTGTATTACTGTTCCTGCACAAGTAATTGAAGTTGAAGGAACAATTCTTTGTCCATTAATACTAATAGCTTCTGCTCCATTATTTTTTAATTCATTTACAATTGCACGTAAATCTCCATCATGAACAAGATCTTCTGCTAGTCCAAGTATTGAATTTGTATTGTCTCTTAATGTAATAATAATTCCTTCTCCTCGTACATCTGTTAATCCTAAATATGTATTTAATTTTTTTAATTCTTCTTGTTTTTCAACAGATGTATCATCATCTAATATACTTACTTGTCTTTCTTTTTCTAACTGTTGTTCTGCATTTTCTAGTGTTTCATATATACGATCATATTGCTCTTTCCATTTTAATACTTCATCACGTAATCCATTTTCTCTATATGTACTACCTGCAGTTGATACTAAATTTTTTGTTGTTTTTAATTGAATTCCTATTCCAAATGTTAATAATAAGCACATAATTCCTAATGTAATTGCAATTTGTTTTTTCTTCATTTATTTTTTACTCCTTTCTTATTCTTTTTGTCTAAAAAATGCCTTTTCTTTATTAAAATCTCCATTAATAAAAATCTCACCTTCTAACCCTTTTGAATCCTCTAATACTGCTTTTAAATATAGCATCTTCGTACTTAAATTTGAAGCATCTCCTAAATAAATTTGTTTTTTCTCATTTTCCATTAATAATTTATATTCTTGTTTATTTGAAATATTAAATCTTGTAATTAGATTTCCAATACCATTTGCATTTGCAGAATCCATAATTTTTAAAACAGTTTCTAATCTTGTTAAATCTTCTTGATTTAATCTTTTTGATACTTTTAATTCCTCTTGATTTGTTGTATATCCTTCAATAATTGGTAATTCTAATTTTTCTTCTGAAATTTCCAAAATATATCCTTGATTATTAAGATATACAAAACTATTAGCATATTCTAAAAGATATGTTGTTTTTCTTTCCTTAACTATAATTTCCATTTTATTTGGTAAATTTCTTTTTATATTTACATTTTCTATATATGAATTTTCTTTTATTCTATTTTGTATTTTTTTACTACTTGTCCTATAAATATTCTCTCCTATTTGAACTTTAGAAAGACTAATAATAGTATCTTGTGTAATTTTTTCATTTCCTATTACTTTAATTTCTACTAAGTTAAATAATGGTGACATCATAAAAAATATAAAAGATGCTATTAATGCACAAAAAAGAAATATCCATTTTAATATCGCTTTTACAATTTTACTTTTTTTACTTTGTTGTTTTTGTTTATTTATTTTTTGTTTTTTTCTTGGAGCAGATTTAAAATCTGCTCCTTTTTGTTGTTCTTTAGTTTTTATTTTATGTATTGGAGTATTTTTCGATTTAGAATTTTTTTTCTTTTTATTGCTTTTTTCTTTTTGTGAAGGTAATTTTGTTACTCCAATTACAATTTCATTATTAAAATCAAACTTATCTTTTTTATCTTTAGATTTTGTCTGCTTTTTTTTGGGCTTTTTTGTAACTGTACTTTTTTCTTTTGTATTTTGATGTTCATCATCTAAATATAAAAAGTCAAGTTCTTCATTTTTTTTACTTTTCATACTTTATTCCACTTCTTTCGTAATATTTGCTCCTAAGTAATTTAGTTTTTTATCTAAGTTTTCATAACCACGTAAAATATATTCTATATTTGTAACTTTTGTTTTTCCATTTGCTGAAAGTGCTGCTAATACTAATGCTGCTCCTCCTCTTAAGTCTGTTGCTTCTACTGTTGCTTTTGTTAATTTTCTTACACCTTTAATTATAGCACTTTTTCCTTCTATTATAATTTTTGCTCCCATTCTTTTTAGTTCATTTGTATATTTATATCTATTTTCAAATATATTTTCAATAACCACAGATGTTCCTTTTGCTGTACAAAGTATACTTACCAATATTGCTTGCATATCTGTTGGGAAGCCTGGATATGGCATTGTTTTTATATCTACTGCTTTTAACTTTTTAGGTGCTTGTAACATAACTTCATTTTTATTTACTATTATATCACAACCACATTGTTTTAATTTTTCTATTACTGGTTCTAAATGTTGTGGTATTACTTTTTTTATTGTAATTCTTCCTGCTGTTGTAGCAGCTGCGCAAAGAAGTGTTCCTGCCTCAATTCTATCTGGCATAACTTGATAGCCTACATCATGTAATTTTTCTACCCCTTGAATTATAATTTCATTTGTACCTGCACCTATAATTTTTGCTCCCATTTTGTTTAAAAAATTTTGTAAATCTACAATTTCTGGCTCCATAGCAGCATTTAAAATTTTTGTAGTACCTTTTGCAGTTACTGCTACTAACATAGCATTTTCAGTTGCTCCTACGCTCGGAAAATCTAAATGTATTTTTCCTGCCTTTATTGTATCACATGTACAATGTATATATCCAGTATTTTCACTAATATTAACATTTAAATTTTCAAAAGCTTTTAAATGAAGGTCAATTGGTCTTGCACCAATATCACATCCACCGTGGACAAGAAAAATTTGCCTTTTTGCATCTTCCTATTAAAGCTCCTGCAAGTATAACAGAGGAACGCATTTTTCTCATAAGTTTATCTGGAATATCTTCTTTGTTTATTACTCTTGAATCAATTATTATTTTATCACGAACTCTTTTTATTTTGCAACCTAAATACTTTAATATTTCTATCATTACTTTTGTATCATGTATATTAGGAACATTATATAATTTAGTAATTCCTTTATTTAATATAGAAGCTGCAAGAATTGGTAAAGAAGCATTTTTAGAACCAGATATAATTGCTTCTCCCTCTAGCTTTTTCCCACCTTTTATAATATATGTACTCATATCATAAATCCTCCTTATGTTATATATGTTATGCTAACTTTAAAATTTATGTGAATTTTGCTATAAGCTTTATATTAATTCTAATTTTTATCTTTTAATTTAATATAAAATTTTAATTATACTTATTTATATCCTTAAAAAAGCAAACGATTTATTTTCTAATCGCTTGCTTTTTCTTTTATAAATATTAAACTTCAATTTTTAATTAATCAACCCTTTTTTTTGTAAATTATCAAAAATCATTTTTCCTGCAACAGATAATTTATCCATATCACTTGTATCTAAATAATCAATTTTTTCAATTTCAGAATCAGGTTTTAATTCCCCACTATAGTCTGCTGTATAACAAGTCATTTTTACTATAACTCCCTCTTCTTTTCCATCTGCTTGTGCTTCAAATATTCCATAATATTTTATAGTATTTGTTTTTATATTAACTGAAACTTCCTCTTTTACCTCACGAATTAGGGTTTCTTCATCAGTTTCTTCTTTTTCTCTTTTTCCTCCTGGAAAATAATACTTATCTTTTCCTTTACTTAAAGTACAAAGTGCTTTTTTATCCTTAATATAAATCCATGCAATTTTATCAATTATTTTCATAATTTTCCCTCCTTTTTTTAATTATTATATCATACAAAATACCGATAGAAAATCTCTATCGGTATTTTGCATACCAGCAAATATTAATAAGTAATTCTCTTAACTCTTTGATAATTTTCCAAACTGTAATAGGACACCACATTTTTGTTGGCTCATATTTTTTTAACCATATAATTGATTCGACATAGACTTGCGAAAAAAACATCATTATAGCATAAATAAATTCTACAGAATCGATTGGAACTTTCTTATTTTTATTTAAAATTTCATCATAGAAATAAGCATATTTTCTTTTTATTTTAAAAGATTCATAAATATCTCTAATTTCTTTTAATCGTTCCGAGTCTTCTGGTATCACTTTAATACTATATTCGCCTATTGGACCTGTACAATGATGTAATTGAGGTATTGAATCATCAATAAATTTTTTTATTACATTACATTGATTTTTGCTAAGACTGCCATCTTTATCTTCATAACCTGTTGTGCACATTTGATAAATAGATTTACCTAACCTTGCCTTTTCTTTGCACAAATCATTATACATTGTAGTATTCACAAGTCCCTTTGCTTTTACTGTATAGTATAAAACATTTGTATATAGAATCATTAATAGACAAATAAGTTTTGCATCGTTTCTTTGAAAATATCCACCCATACTTGATATATAGTTTTCATAACTTATATATACATAGTCTTCTCTTATTACTGTAATCCTAAAACTACTTAATTCGCTCTCTATTCTAGATACTGCCTCCCACCGATTTGTTTTTTCCCAATTACCATTAATTTTTCTAATATTGCTCTCAATATTTGTTAACTCTTTAATAAATTCTCCGTATGTCATCATAAGTCTTTCTCCTTTTTTTGAGTATATTTTATTACAGTTACTTTATTGTAAACCTTATATATTATTATAACTTTTTTCTAGAATTATGTCAATTATATTTTTATTTTACAAATAAGATTGACTTTTTTTATTTAGAATATATAATAAAAAGATAATTAAATAGAAAAGAGTGATATATTATGGAATTAAAAAATGCTATTAAAATAGCAAAGAAAGCAAGATTATATGCAAAAGCTTCTAGTTCTAATTATTATGTTGGTGCTTGCCTTGTTACAAAACAAGGAAATTTTTATTCTGGTTGTAATATTGAAAATTGCGGAATTCAAAGTATTTGTGCAGAACGCACTGCTTTTGTAAAGGCTTTATCAGAAGGAGAAAATGACTTTTCTTATATCGTTATACTTGGTGGAGATAAAAATTCTAATATTTTAGATAAATGCCTTCCTTGTGGTTATTGCAGACAGTTTATGATTCAATATGTTAATAAAGATTTTAAAATTTATACATGTTTTGGTAAAAACGATACTATAGAAGAATATTCTATTTGTGACTTATTGCCTCATGCATTTACATTATAGAATTTTTAATTTTACTTTTATGCAAATCTAATTATAATTAATTCTTCAAAAATTATGTTTATTTTACATAGCAAAAGAGTTTAATCAAGGTACAAACCTCTCTAAACTCTTTTGTTATTTTATTCTTTTATATCTAACTTAATATGTACATCTTTTAATTGTTCTTTGCTAACTTTGCTTGGAGCATGCATTAATAAATCTCTTGCTTTCTTATTTTTTGGAAATGCAATAACTCCCCTTAAATTGTCTTCATTTGCAATTAACATAACCATTCTATCAAGTCCTGGCGCTGCTCCTGCATGTGGTGGTGTTCCATATTGAAAAGCATTAAATAATGCACCAAAACGCTCTTCTACATCACTTCTTGTATACCCTGCAATTTCAAAAGCTTTTAGCATTAATTCTGGATTATGATTACGAACCGCTCCTGATGCCATTTCATAGCCATTACATACTAAATCATATTGATATGCAAGAATGTCTAATGGATTTTTATTTTGTAATGCTTCCATTCCACCTTGTGGCATTGAGAATGGATTATGGTTAAAGTCTATAGTTCCTTCTTCTGATAATTCATACATTGGAAAATCTACTATAAAACAAAATCTATATGTATCTTTTTCTAATAAATCCAGCCTATTTGCCAATTCAATTCTTACTCCTCCTGCTATTTTTTGTGCTGTTTCAAATTTATCTGCTACAAAAAACATAGCACATCCTGGCAAAGCTTTTGTTTTTTCAATAATACTTTGTTTTTGTTTTTCATCTATAAATTTAGAAATTCCTCCATTTAAATTATTATCTTCATCTAATTTTACCCATGCTAAACCTTTTGCTCCTAATACATTTACTGCAAATTCACTCATATTATCAAAAAATTTTCTTCCTAAATCTTTTTGATTATTTACTACAATTACTTTAATAGTTTTATCTTTAAAAGCATTAAAATCTGTATTTTCAAATACTTTTGTTACATCATGAATAATTAGAGGATTTCTTAAATCTGGTTTATCTATTCCATATTTTTCCATAGCCTCTTTATATGGAATTCTGATAAATGGTGCTTTATCTACTTTCCAAGAGGTAAACTTTTCAAATACTTCTGGTATTATATTTTCTATTACATTGAATACATCTTCTTGGTTAGCAAAACTCATTTCAAAATCTAATTGATAAAATTCTCCTGGTGCGCGGTCTGCACGTGGGTCTTCATCACGAAAGCATGGTGCAATTTGATAATATTTATTAAATCCTCCTACCATTAATAATTGTTTAAATTGTTGAGGTGCTTGAGGAAGAGCATAAAATTCTCCTGGATGTATTCTACTTGGTACCAAAAAATCTCTTGCTCCTTCTGGCGAAGAATTTGCCAAAATTGGTGTTTGAATTTCACAAAATCCTAATTCATCCATTTTATTTCTTAATGTTTTCATGATGTTAGAACGTAATAAAATATTGTTATGAATATGTTCATTTCGAAGTTCTAAAAAACGATATTCTAAGCGTAAATCTTCTCTCACATTTGCTAAATCATCTGATGTTATTTCAAAAGGTAATATGTTTTTACATTTACCAAGTACAGTAATCTCATTTACTACTACTTCAATATCTCCTGTTTGCATTTTAGGATTTTTACTTGCTCTTTCAACCACTTTTCCTTCAACCATAATACAAGCTTCTACTACCAAATCTTGTTTTATTTGTTCAAATTTGGGCAAGTTTTCCATGACAATTTGTGTAATACCATATTCATCTCTTAGGTCTATAAATGTCATTGCTCCTAAATTTCTATTTTTTTGAATCCAACCTGAAAGCTTTACTTCTTTTCCAATATCTTCTTTTCTTAATTCTCCACAATTATTTGTTCTATATTCACTCATAGACTACTCCTTTTTAATATTTGCTATATATTTTATAACTTTTTTTCAAAAAAGTCTACAAACTGAGATTAAATTATTGAATTTATGTAAATATTTTTATATAATACATATAATTTATATTTATTATCAAGTAGGAGGATTTATGGAAAAATTAACAATTAAAAAAATTTATCAAGATAGCAAAAGTTATATTGGAAAGCAAGTTAGTATTGAAGGATGGATTAAAACTGTTCGTGATTCAAAAACATTTGGATTTTTAGAATTAAATGATGGCTCTTTTTTCAAAAATATTCAAATTGTATTTGATAATACTCTATCTAATTTTAGTGATATTTCTAAACTAAGCATTAGTTCTTCTGTAAAAGTATTAGGAACTTTAGTTAAAACAGAAGGCGCAAAACAACCTTTTGAAATAAAAGCAAGCGAGATTCAAATTTATAATATATCAGATAATGATTATCCACTTCAAAAAAAGAGACATACTTTTGAATATTTACGAACTATTGCACATCTTCGCCCAAGAACTAATACTTTTAATGCAGTATTTAGAGTTCGTTCTGTTGCATCTTATGCTATACACAAATTTTTTCAAGAAAGAAACTTTGTATATGTGCATTCACCTATTATTACTTCTAGTGATGCAGAAGGTGCAGGTGAAATGTTTCGTGTAACAAATTTCGATTTAAATAATTTACCAAAACAAGATGATGGTATAGTAGATAATACAAAGGACTTTTTTGGAAAACCTGCTCATTTAACTGTTAGTGGTCAATTAGATGTTGAAAATTATGCTTTTGCATTTCGTAATGTATATACATTTGGACCTACTTTTCGTGCAGAAAACTCAAATACTGTAAAACATGCTGCTGAATTTTGGATGATTGAACCAGAAATTTGTTTTGCAGATTTAAAAGATGATATGGATTTAGCAGAAGATATGTTAAAATTTGTAGTTTCTTATGTACTAGAAAATTGTCCAGAAGAAATAGAGTTTTTTAATAACTTTGTTGATAAAACTTTATTAGAAAGATTAAAAAATATTTTAAATTCTGATTTTGGGAGAATTACTTATACAGATGCTATAAATGAATTAGAAAAAGTTAATGATAAATTTGAATATAAAGTAAATTGGGGATGTGACCTTCAAACAGAACATGAACGTTATTTAAGTGAGGTAATTTTTAAAAAGCCAGTTTTTGTAACTGATTATCCTATGGATATTAAAGCTTTTTATATGAAACAAAATCCAGATGGAAAAACAGTAGCAGCAGCTGACCTTTTGGCTCCTGGTATTGGCGAAATTATTGGTGGTAGTCAAAGAGAAGATGATTTAGAAAAACTAGAAAAAAGAATGGAACAACTAGGTTTAAATAAAGAAGATTATTGGTGGTATTTAGATTTACGTCGTTTTGGTAGTGTTGCTCATTCAGGATTTGGTCTTGGTTTTGAAAGGTTAATTATGTATATAACAGGTATGCAAAATATACGTGATGTCATTCCATTTCCAAGAACACCAAATAACTGTGAATTTTAAAAAATTATTTTTTGCATATTTATATTTATGTTAGAATATGATATAATATAATTAATATGTAAGTAGTACTAACACTAATAATACGGAGGATTACATCATGGCATATCAACCTAAAAGAACAGATACGCTTCGTGACACAGAAGAATTTATCAATTCTCATAGTGAAAAAAGAGACAAAATGGAAAGTACTTATAGTTCTCTTAATAGGAGTGTAGCTGAACAACTTCGGAAATATCTTTTAGAAGTACGTTCACAAAAAAAAGAGGAGTAATACCTTTGTTGGTATTACCCCTTTTTTAATATTGCCTTCCCCAAACTACCATGTGTCCGAGCTTCTTTTCCACAACATACACAAGTATTTCCTAATTTTTCTTGTTCAAATGGTATACATCTTGAGTGTGCACCTGTTAATTCTTTAATTTTATTTTCGCATTCTTCATTACCACACCACATTGTTTTTACATAACCTTGATTTTCATTAATATATTTTTCGAATTCTTCTATATTATGTGCAATATTAGTTCTTTTTTGCCTAATACTTTTGCATTCCTCATACATGTTTTTTTGTATATCTTCTAAAATTTCTTGCAAGTTTTTGCTTATATCATTTAAACTAATATTTATCTTCTCATTTGTATCTCTTCTTACTATTACACATGCATTATTTTCAATATCACGTGGTCCGAAGTTCAATTCTAACTGGAACTCCTCTCATTTCCCAATCATTAAATTTATATCCTGGTGTATAATTGTCTCTTAAATCTAATTCCATACGATAATTCTTATTTAAAGATTCATACAATTCTTCAGCTTTTTGTTTTACTCCTTCTTTATGTATTGCAACTGGTACAATAACTGCTTGAATTGGAGCTACTCTTGGTGGTAATTTTAAACCTCTGTTATCTCCGTGAGCCATAATTACTGCTCCTATCAATCTTGTACTAATTCCCCAAGATGTTTGGTATGCGTATTCTTCTTTTCCATCTCTTGTTTGAAATTTTACATTAAATGGCTTTGTAAAATTTTGTCCAAAATAGTGTGATGTCCCTGCTTGAATTGCTCTTCCATCATGCATTAAGGTTTCTACAGTATAGGTTTGCTCTGCACCTGCAAATTTTTCTTTTTCGGTTTTTTTACCTTTTAATACTGGAATTGCTAGTAAATTTTCAATAATATCTGCATAAATATCAAGCATTTGTAAAGTTCTTTTTTTTGCTTCTTCTTCTGTTTCATGAATTGTGTGTCCTTCTTGCCATAAAAATTCTCTTGAACGTAAAAATGGTCTTGTTTCTTTTTCCCATCTTAATACATTACACCATTGATTATAAACAAATGGTAAGTCTCTCCAAGATTTAAGCCATTTTGAATATAGAGTAGAAAACATAGTTTCCGAAGTTGGTCTAATACATAGTTTTTCATCTAATTGTTGCTCCCCACCAATTGTTACCCAAGCAACCTCTGGTGCAAATCCTTCAATATGTTCTTCCTCTTTTGCAAGTAATCCTTCTGGTATTAAAACTGGAAAATATACATTCTTAACCTTAGCTTTTTTAAATTTTTCATCTGCATACTTTTGTATATTTTCCCATATAGCATAACCATATGGTTTTATTGCAATACAACCTTTTGTGTCTGTATAATCTGCAAGTTCTGCTTTTAGTACAATATCTGTATACCATTTAGAAAAATCTTCTTCTATATTTGTAATTTCTTTTACAAAATTTTCTTCACTTTTACTCATTTTTATAAATTCTTCCTCCTATTAATTATTTTCTTGGCTAATAGTTTCATCCTCCCTTTCGGGCATAGGTACTTCTTCTAAAATATCGTCAATTACAATTTGTCTATTTTCGTCCATTTTATATTTTGGTAATTTGGGTAATTCTTCTAAATTAGAATAACCAAACATTTTTAGAAAATTTAATGTTGTTTTATATGTCATTGGCTTCCCTGGTGCATCTAATTTTCCTGCTTCTTCTATTAAATTATATTCTAATAATTTATAAATTGTTGCATCAGAATTAACACCACGAATCATATCTATTTCAGATCTTGTAATTCCTGAATTATATGCAATAATTGAAAGAGTTTCTAATGCTGCATTTGATAAGTTCGGTTTGCTACGTTTATCTAAAATAGGATAAATATATTCATAATATTCTTTTTTGCTACACATTTGATAAGAATCATTTAGTTTAATAATTTCAATTCCTTTTTTTTGTTCATCATATTCTTGTCTCATAATTTCTATAATATTAATAATATCTTCTCTATTTATTTCTAAACTTGATACTAATTCATTTACCTTCACTTCTCTACCACATGCAAATAATATTGCTTCTATTATTGATTTTATTTTCTCTATTTCCATTTTACCTTCTTTTTTCCTTTTTTTAATTCTTTTAATATTATTACATTTTTTTTTTTAAGTGTCAATGAATGAAGAATACTAAAATATAAAAAAATTCATTTGCACTTTTTTTTATTATATGTTATTATAAAAATATATTGAATAAAGGGGTAAAAATTATGGAAAAAACACCTAAAAAAATAGAAATTATAAATGGAAATGGAAATGATTTAGAAATTTCTCCAGTATATAATCATTTAAAAATTGCAAAACCTAAAACAAAAAAAAATAAAAAAGAACAGAAAATTATTATTCCAGAAGAAAAGAAACCTAAAAAATAACTACCATATATATAATATATATGGTAGTTATTTTTTTAAGATGCTGTAGTTCTATTTAAGTTTTAATAAAACATAGAATAACTACTTTATTTCTTTCTCCTTTCTTATTTCAACTAAATCAGCAAATGTATAGCCTAATCCTAGAAGCCGCCTATCTATTGTCTTACCGCTTACTCTAAATTCTTGTTTTGTTTCTTTTTTACTGTGCCCTTCCAGTATATATTCAACCATACTTTTTGCTTCATAATAAAAGCTTTCATTTGTCCTTT
Source organism: uncultured Clostridium sp. (assembly GCA_947363765.1). GTDB lineage: Bacteria > Bacillota > Clostridia > TANB77 > CAG-508 > RGIG8482. Next base: position 43,638 of record CANAQC010000006.1, read on the forward strand.
CCATTAAATATCCTCCTAATATTACCTTTATTGGTTACTAAATGTATTTTATCACATTATGTTAAATTATGCAACATTTTGCATATGGTTATTATATATTAATTGGTCCCTTTAAAATAAAAAGTTTCATAGTATTTCCTACATAAAAATACATTTATATTAAAATAAAATTTCTACATTTTATTGCATAATTCTAATAGTTTTTATATAATTTATTCAAGGAGAAAATTTTATGAAAAAACAATATTCAAGCATATTTATTGTGTATATATTATTTGGATTAGCACTGGGATTGTGGGACGTTTTCAAACCAATTTGGCTAATAGAAAGAGGTATCTCTATTCATAAATTAGGAATTACCTTTTTTATTGCCCTTTTTTTAGCTGCTATTTTTTCATTTTTGATAAACAAGAAAGTTACGAAATATGGAATTAGGAAATGCATTCAATTAGCAATATTTTTTCGTTTTATAATATTTTTTTTAATGTTAATATCTAATAATAAGTCTTTTATGATTATATTAAGTTGTTCAGACTTAATAATAGATACATTAATCATTCAATGGATGTATCCATTATTAACTCAAATAAAAATAAGTAATAAGCTATTTGGTCTAAAAGATAATTTATATGATTTATCTGGAAATATTGGAACTATTGTTGCTGGAGTTTTAATTGGTATTACTATATGTAAATTCACCTCATATCAAATGTGTATTTTAATTTGTTTATCTATCTTTATATTTTGTTTTTTAGCTCTATTTTTTGTAAAAAATGAAAAAATAGAATTAAAATATGAAAATTTAAGTAAAGAAGTTTTTAAAATAAAAAGTGCTAAAGATTATATAAAATATTCATGTTCTAGAAGATTACAATTATTCTTAATACTGGGTTTTTTTATGGTTATATTAACGGAAAAATTGGGTTTAAGCAAAAGTTTTGCAGGAATTTCTTGGTCTATTCTCCAAATAGTATTTAACTTTGTAGGAATTATTTTTTCGATATATGGAAATAAAATTAATAGAGTTAGATTTTTTAAATTTTCTAATATTTCTAGTATTATGATTTTATTTATAGCAGGTATCACTCAAAATGTTATAACTGCTTTTATTGCCATCTTATGGATTGATGTATTAAGCGACTTTTACAGTCCTGTAATTGATGCACCTTTAACTAATGAAATTCCAAAACATTTACAATTGTATTTTGCAAGTTTAAAACATATCTTATCATATATTGGAAGAGGTTGTGCATATATGATCTCAGGCTTCTTGATACATTATAATTATAGACTAATATTCTTAATAAGTATATTTTTCCTTGCTTATCAAAATTTAGTTGGTGTTAGAGCTTTAAAAAATTGTGTTAATACAAATATATATGGAGATAAAAAACAATAATATAGATATGTGGTAGTGCAAAGCGATAGCCATGCTCCCTATATGTAATTGGATGTAACTTTATATATAGAAATCTATTAGATGTAATACTAAATACAATAAAAGGTATAAATGTAAAGCACCTAAACTATCAGCATAAAATAAAAAAATGTTCTTATGGAACGCTAAATCCCATAAAAACATCCATACTGGTAGCGATGGTGGGACTTGAACCTACGACCTGCCGGGTATGAACCGGATGCTCTAGCCAACTGAGCTACATCGCCATATAACGTGTATTATTATATTAGTATATCCTTTTTTTGTCAAGATAAAACAAAGAAAATAATAAAAATTATTTTCTTTGTTTTATTTTCACTTATTCTCCTATTTGTTTTTCTTGTCTTGACATATTTTCTTTTTCTTGTTTAGTTTGTGCTACCTTTCTTGCAGTTTCATCAGCTTTGCCTTCATTTATATGTTGTTTACTTACAAAATCATTTCGTGGAATAGTATTGTCATTACTTACTGCTATTGATAGTTTTTCTAAATTCATAGTTTGTTGTGCAATAATTTCTTCCACTTCTTTTTTTATATATTTATCATCTAATGACTGTGCATTTTCATTTACTGTCATTTCTCTGCTAATAATTTTTAATACGCTAAATAATTGCATTATTATTTTCCTCCTAATTTGCTTACAAATTATAACAATCTATTTCTATATTAACATAAAAGAGCAAAAAAATCAAGTATTTTTTCTCTTTTAAACTATATTTCTTGAGTTTCTTTTAACTTCTCATAAAAAAGCAAAAAAACTAATTTATTTAACTTTTCTACAAATATCTATAAATATCATTTTTTATCGTATACCTTATATGTTTTTAGATAAGGTTATAGCTATATAAAAAACTCTGCATTTGGCAGAGTTTTTATGTTTAATCTAATAATTTCAGTTCTATTTCTTCTATTTTATATTTATTTGTTTGTTCATCTAATCTAAATTCAATTAGTGTCTTTGCTAATGTTTCATTGTTTTGTCTTAAATCTGTTGAGAAATATAATTTTATTTGAGGAATTTCAATTTGATTTGTAACAATTATTTTAAAACATTCTGCCATGTGTTTCTCATCTTCACAAATCATAATTAATTGTGGCATCGCAGAAAATCCTGAATCTCCTGAAACAAAATTTGCATAAAAATCTTGATATAATCTCATTCTATCTATTAATTTATTTTCCCATTCTTCTTCTCTACGAAATACTTCAAAAACAAAACTAATTGATTTTCCATTTTTTGTTAGTTTAACACTACCACCTGTAGCTTTAAAAGTTTTTGATAAAGTTTTAGCAGTAATTGTAGGCTTTACAATATACTCATCAAATGCTTTTACTTTTCTTAAATAAGCAAGTATTGTTTGATTTCCTGCTAGTCTTTTTTTAATCATAGCTACTGGTTTTGTATTATCTGTTGGTTGCCATTTACATTCAATTTCTTTTGAATTTAATAAATATTTTCCCATTTTTTCTAAGCAATATATTCTATAAATTCCTTTTCCTTCTTCTGATGAAAAATAATATCTTGTTAAAATTTTTGATTTAACAAGTTGTTCTAATTTATTATTTAACTTATCTTGTGACTTATAGTCAATTCCTTTCCAGTCTAATATTTGACATAATTGTCTTGAAGTAATAAATTCAAATTCATTAACAATTTCTAATACCTTAAAATGCAAATCATTAATATGACCAATATTAATTTTGTGAACTATTTGATTCATTGATACATATCCATCTTTTCCATCAAATACTTTTATTTCACCTTTACGTAATGCAAATGGTGAATTTTTCGCTTCAATTTGGTTATCTTCAACCATAATAAAACTCCTCCTTTTAAATAAAAACTAATTTTACCTTTTTCTTTTCAGGAATAATTTTTCTAATGTTAACCTTCACTACTTGTCCATATTGCATATTTTCTTTATAATCGGCTAATCCCACTAAATTAGGTTTTAATTCAACAAAAATACCATTGTTTTGTTTTTCTGTTTCTCTTACAATGCCTTCTACAGTATCTCCTTCTATGAATTCTTTAATGTTTTCTTCCCATGTTCCTAAAAGTTCTTTATATGTTAAAAGTACTCTTTGTTTACTTTTATCTATATATTTTATCATAACTTTTATTTTTTGTCCAATTTTAAATCTTTCTTCTGGTGTTTTTATTCTTGCAATTGAAATATCTTCTATATGTAGTAGTCCTGTAATGCCTCCTCCTATCTCTATAAATACACCATATGGTCTAATATTTTTTACAATTCCATATACTATCATTCCTTGTTGTAGTTCTTCTTTTACCCATGTTAATGCCTCTTGTCCTACCGCCTTTCTTGATAAAATTGCAATATCTTGTGTTTTTATATCTTTTACTTTAAATTGAACAATTTTATTTACCTTACCGTATACATATATTAGGTTTTGGAAATCCTGTTTCATCAATACTAACTGCTTCTACTTCTTCTCTTGGAATAATTCCTTTTATATTATTTCCAAGTTCTACATACAAATTATAATTTGAGTCACATCTTGTAACAAGACCATTCATAATTTTACCTGTTTGGTATGCATTTGTTAATTCATAGGGTGTTATTAATTTTGTATTTTCTTCCCATCCTTCTGGAATAAATCTTTGTTTTTCCATATTTTCACCTTTTTTCTTTGGTAATTATAATGTAATTATATATATATAATTATAAATTGTAAATATATTTTGTAATTTATTTTTTTGCAAATTCTAAGTGACCAATACTTCTGTATTGGTCTTATTTTATTATTTTCTGTATCTCACTATCATTTAAATATCGCCAATCTCCTATTTTTAAGTCTTTTACCGATAAATCTCCAATTTTCGTTCTGTGTAGTGCAATTACAGAGTAACCTACTATTTGACACATCTTTCGTATTTGCCTATTTTTTCCTTCATGAATTGTTATCTCAATTCTTGATGTGTTTTTTTCTTTATCTATTTTTAATATTTTTACTTTTGCAGGTTTTGTAATATATCCTTCAATTTTAACTCCTTTTTCTAATTGTTCTTTTGCAGTTTGGTTAAAAGCTCCTTTTATTGTTGCTATATAAGTTTTATTGATTTCATGTTTTGGATGTGTAACTTGATAAATAAAATCTCCATCATTACTAAGTAATAATGCACCGTGATGTATACATATCTAATCTTCCTACTGGTACAATTCTTTTTTCTACACCTTTTAAAAGTTCTAATACAGTCTTTCTTTTAAATTGGTCTTTAGCAGTTGTTACATAATCAATAGGCTTATTTAATAAAATATATACTTTCTTTTCTTCTGGTTTTATTTGTTTTCCACCAAAACTAACTATATCTATTTTAGGATTTATTTTTATTCCTAATTGTTTTATAATTTCTCCATTTACTGCTACTTTTCCTTGTAAAATATATTCTTCACATTTCCTTCTTGAAGAAATACCACAATCTGCCATATATTTTTGCAATCTTACCTCTTCCATTTTTTCCCTTCCTATATTATTGTTTTCCTATGTAACATTTTTCGTTTTTCTACATATAATACTTATATACAAGCTTTGTCTTTTACTTTCTTTATACTTTTTTAAAGTATAAAGTTTATATAGATTAATCTATGTGTCTTTTGACTTATAGATTATACCCCTTACGTTTTAAATGGCAGGGGTATTTTTTAATTTATTTAATACATCTTCAAAATATTTTGGTAATGGTGCTTGTAATTTTAGTATTTCTTTAGTCATTGGATGTCTAAAACTAAGCATATATGAATGAAGCATTTGACCTTTTACTCCAAAAGGATTTTTTCCATTAGAATATACCATATCTCCTACCACAGGATACCCTATATATGACATATGAACACGAATTTGGTGGGTACGACCTGTTTCAATTTGTAATTCTAATAATGTATATTCATTAAATCGTTCTATTACTTTAAAATGTGTAATTGCATTTTTTCCATCTTTAGATACTGCCATTTTCTTTCTATCTTTTATGCTTCTTGCAATTGGCATATTAATAGTTGCTTGATTTTCTTTTACAATTCCTCTTACAAGTGCAAGATATATTTTTTTTACTTCGTGATTTTTAATTTGTTCACTTAAGTCTATATGAGCTACATCATTTTTAGCGACCATAATAAGTCCTGATGTATCTTTATCTAACCTATGCACAATCCCAGGTCTTAATTCTCCTCCAATACCAGATAAAGAAGTTTTACAAATATTCATTATAGCATTTACTAATGTTCCATCTGGATTTCCATTTGCTGGATGTACAACCAAACCTTTTGGTTTATTAACAACAATAATATCTTTATCTTCATAAATAATATCTAATGGAATATCTTGAGGTTTAAGGTTTATTTGTTTTACTTCTATATCTTGTATTTTAATTATATCTCCTTTATTTACTTTTAAGGATGGTTTACCGTATTTTTCCATTTACAAAAATTTTTTCTTCTTCTATTAGTTTTTGTAATCGAGTCCTTGATAAATCTTCACATTTCTTTGTTATCCATTTATCTAATCTCATTTTCTCATTTTCTTCTACTATTATTGTTTTCAAATTTTATTTATTTCTCCTTTTTTCAAATCTTCCTTTTGTTTTATCTTTTGTAAATAATAATGTTAATATATATTGGGGAAGAGCTATTTGCCTTATAATTCTACTTGGTTGCCTTAAAAGTCTCCATAACCACTCCATTCCTATTTTTTGAATCCATACTGGTGCTCGTTTTATTTTTCCTGCTTCATAGTCAAATGTACCTCCTTGTCCGTGTTGCTATATCTACTTGTAATTCTTTTTTATGTTTTGCAATCCATTTTTCTTGATATGGAGCTCCAAGTGCTACAAATAGTACATTTGGTTTCAGTTTATTTATTTCAGAAATTACTTCTTTTTCTTCCTCTTCATTAAAATACCCATGATGTGTTCCTACAATGTTTACTTTAGGAAATAATTTTTCTAAATTTTTTTTTGCTTGGTCTGCAATTCCTTGCTTTCCGCCTAATAAGTATATAGAGTATCCTTTTTCATTTGATAGAGAAATAATTTGTCTAAAATAAGTTTGTCCTGGAATTCTTTCTTTAAATTGTTTTTTTTGCATTTTTGCACCAATTATAACCCCTATACTATCTGGAGTAGAAAGGCTTGATTTTTTTAAAATATCAAAAAATTCTTTATCTTTTTGTGCCATCATAATAAATTCTACATTTGGTGCAAAAACCATTTTACAAGATTTTTTACTATTTTTAATTAATTCTTCAGTTATATTGCTTGCTTGTTTTTTTGTAATATTATCTATTGGAACACCTAATATTGTAATTTGTTCTTTCATTAATTTTCTCACAACCTTCTTCTATTTTTTATCTCCTCATATGTATAATAAGCAAATGTAAATGCAAGTATTATCCAACCTATTACAAGATAAATATCTGCTAAATTAAATACTGGCAAATTTTTTTCTGGAAAAAAAGATAAAAAATCTATTACAAATCCTCTTAGTATTCTATCTATTAAGTTTCCAATTCCTCCAGCAATAACAGCAAATAATGAATATATTGTAACAAGATTCATTCTTTCTTTTTGTAGATAAATAAATCGACCTATAAGTCCCAATACTATAATATTTGGTACAATAATAGTAAATATATTACTATTTTGCCCTATTCCAAATGCAATTCCATTATTAAATGTAAGCTTTAAGTTAAAAACATTTGGAATAACTTCTATATTAATATTTGTTTTACATACATACCATTTTGTAATTTGATCAAGTAATAATAATATTACACTTATTATTATTGCTATTTTTAACCCTTTATTTTCCTTTTTCATCTTTCCTCCATACTTCCTATATGTGAAGCATTGTTATTTTCTACTATAAATAACAAAATTATCATCTTTATATAATTGTTCATAATTACTATCTCTACTAATAAATAGATTAATTCTTGTATTATTTGGTATTAATAGATGTGTAATATTATATTTATCAAAAATTTCATCATAATAAATATTTCCTCCAGATACTTTTATATAATCAGAAAATATGTCTTTATCTTTATTTTTATTAAATTCTGGTGTATATAAATCTGCCCTAGAGTCAATAAATACAGGAATATCTTGGTATAAAATATAACTACCATAATTATATTCATTATATAATCTCATATTTTCTATATCTACATTTTCTTTTAACCATATAATAGCATCTACTGGATAGTTTTTTGAATCTATATAAGTATTTTTTACTTTTGGCTTATATATTATAATACTAATTAAAGTAATTAGTAGAATTGTTATAATTGCACCAAATGTACTTGTAATGTTATTTATAAATTTTTGTGTTCCATCTGAATCATATTTTTCAAATAAATCACAAACTAATTTATTAACTGAATATACTCCAATTAATGCAAGTAATGATAATTGTCTTTTGGACATAAGCATTAAAATAATTAATCCACCTAACATAAAAAAATCTTTTAATCTTATTTTTGTATCTGTAAAAATTAAAATCGATAATATAATTGCAAGTATTGTTAATGCAATTTTTGATTGAATTAAGACTGTTGGTAAATGCTCATTTATACTTTTAGTAGTATTTCCTTGCATTGTTTTGAAAAGATATGTGTATGGTGTATCTCCTAGTGGTGTTAAAAGTCCTGTTAATACACAAATAGTCATAATTAATATTAACCATTTAACAGAAGATTTCTTTTCTATTTTTAATTTATATGGATTTTTTCTTGTTTGTTCTTGTTTAATTAATTTATTTTGAAATTCTATTGTTTTTTGTTTGTATATTTTTTTTAAGTTTTCACATTGTTCTTCTTTTCCTTCTTTATTTGATAACTTTTTAATTTTATATATACGATATTTATCTAATGTTTTATATATTAGATGTGAATCTATAATTAAAGCTATTATATATTCAGCAATATATGGTAAGAAAATAATAAAATAGAATGGCCATACTGCTAAATGAACATTAGCAATAATTGTTGGAATAATTATAAGTCCAATTGCATAACCAATCTTTTTTGTTTGGATAAATTTTTCAATAAAAAATATAGCTAAACTAAACAAAATAAATGTTACAAGCTGTGCTCTTGCTGCAATAAAACTAGACATAACATATATTACACCTAATGTTAATATAAAAGAAGTCAATTCATTTTTCACAATTTTTTTATTTGTTATATAAACAGTAATTCCTAAAACACATGCTAATATAGCAGTAGAAATATAAATTGCATTCATTCCTCCTACTTGGTATATTAAATACATTCCTACATCATATAACCAATGAGGATATGTATATGGTATATCATGTATAGAAAATGGGTCTTGCATATCAATCTGTCCACTATTTAAAATATGTTCTCCTATTTTAATTGTATAAAACGTATCATTTTGCAATGTAATTGGAGTAATTGCAAAACAGAAAATAACAATACACACTATTGCTATTAAATTAAATTTTGTTTTTGTTTGCTTGTCCAAAATTTTATCTCTCCTTTATTTTTTTCTTTTAATAGCCATATTATATCAAAGAAATTTAAAAAAGCATAGTGCTTTTTTATTAAATAGAATAATATATATTCTATAAATTATTGTATGTCCACTAATATAATATCCTCACCTATACAATGGATATCTTTCCATGGAATTACAATATCATTATTCCCAGAAAACATATTTAATAATCTATTACCTCCGTGGAACAATTATAGAGGTAATCATACCTGTTTCTAAATCTGCTGTTACATCTTGTACAAATCCGAAGCCTTCTCCCATCGCTAATATTTACTACTTCTTTATGTTTAAAATCTAACCCCTTTTGACCCATATTAATCACTCCTTAATTATACATATTCAAAGTTAGATTAATGTATGATAAACTTATCGCTTGCCTTATTTATTTTTTTAGGCAAATAAATAAGCAAGCCATTTATTCTTTTAATAAATACTTGCTTTTATTTCTTTTTTTAGAACAGTATTTTGAATACAATTATACTAAGTATCTTTTTGACATTTCAATAGAATGTTGTCATTGTATATGTCTTAAATATTCTAATTCATAATCTTCTGTTTTAATATGTTCAATTTGTATTTCATCATGTTCAATCTTACCTATATAAATCAAATTAGGTTTTCCAAATCCTTGTCTTTCTTCTTTTATTTGTTCTTCCATTTTATCTCATCTTTTTTAAGTTAATTCATTATTAGAATTTAACATTTTTATAATTTTATCAAAATCGCTTTCTAATTGTTTCATTTCTCTTTCCCTATATATTTCGAATTCCCTTTCCGCTTTTTCAATTGCTTCTTTATGTGATATTGTCCCATTACCCTCTAGCAATCTCCTTTTATTTTGTATAATTTGATTATCTAATTCCTCTATCCAATCATTCATTGTCATTGCTCTTTGTTCTAGTGCTTGGAATTCTGCATAATCTAAAAATTGAGAAACTAATAAATTTAGCCTTTGCAATTCAATTTCTGAAAGATAATTTTTAGCAATTTTTACATCATCAATGGTTATATAATCTCCTTTAAAATTAGTCATTCCTACAAATGGCTTTTTATTATCTACTCTCTCATATATAACTTCAGCTGCTGTATGCTCATGCACTGCATAATGTAACTTGTTTTGTACATTTGCAAAAAATTTTTTTGTTAAATTTGCTCTTGGATCATAATCTATTGATGTTGCATATATGTCTGTAACTTGTTGATAAAAATTTCTTTCAGATGAACGAATATCTCTAATTCTTTGTAGTAATTCTCTAAAATATCTATTTCCTCCTTGTTTTAATCTTTCGTCATCCATTGTAAAACCTTTTTGCATATATTCATGTAATCTCTCTGTCGCCCATATTCTAAACCTTGTTGCAACTTGTGATTGCACTCTGTATCCTAATGCTATTATCATATCTAAATTGTAATGGTCAATGTTTCTTTTTACTTGTCTATTTCCTTCATTTTGAACTTGCAAGAATTTCTTGCAAGTTGAATCTACATTTAATTCTTTATCATTATATATATTATTAATATGTTGTTCTATATTTTGTCTAGTAGTTTTATAAATTTCTGCTATTTGATATTTATTTAGCCATATATCTTCATCTACAAATTTAACACCCACTTTTGTAATTCCGTCTTCATCTTGGTATATTATAATATTGTTATCATTTTTTGACATATATTTCCTCCATTATCAATAGTAATTTTTTTCCAAGTATATCATAACAACTATTATTTTTCAAGATTTTTGCAAAAATTTGTTCTTGTTTTCTGTTTAAGAAAAGCATACTTTCATATACTCTTCTTTACCTATAATTCCACTTTACAAATCACATCATAGTAATATTGTTCTCTTACAACATAGCCTGTCTTTTTTTGTTTCTTTTTTGTAACATAGTCCTTTTTTCTACGCACTCTCTTAAATTTAAAGCTGTTATATCTATTCTCTTTCTTGCAACCATTATAGAGGTAATCATACCTGTTTCTAAATCTGCCGTTACATCTTGTACAAACCCGAAGCCTTCTCCCATCGCTAATATTTACTACTTCTTTATGTTTAAAATCTAACCCCTTTTGACCCATATTAGTCACCCCTTAATTATACATATTCAAAGTTAGATTAATGTATGATAGTTCTCTTTATCACATTGAAAACATTCTAACTAATTCTCCTGCTTCAATTGATATTGATTTTGCTAAATTTTTAGGAGTATGAAACTTATCCCAATCTCTTTTTTTATTAAATTCATCTATTTGTTTTATTAACTCTTCCATTTTCTTATTTCCTTTCATTTTTTAATACTTTTTATTTATATTACAAATTATATAAATTTTATAGGGTTTTTGCGTTTTTTTCTTGAATTCGTTTTGTTTATATGATATAATTCGTAATATTAGTTATAAATAATAGCAATAGTAAAAGAATAGTATTAAATTTTATTTTATATAGAGAACCTACGGTTGGTGGAAGTTTAGGTTAAAA
>CANAQC010000007.1 GCA_947363765.1 uncultured Clostridium sp.
AACCAAAAATAAATACCCAATATGTAAATAACAATAATAATCAAGAAAAACAAGAACAAACAAGAACAAATACCCAATATGTAAATAACAATAATAATCAAGAAAAACAAGAGCAACCAAGAATAAATACACAATATGTAAATAACAATAATAATCAAGAAAAACAAGAGCAACCAAGAATAAATACACAATATGTAAATAACAATAATAATCAAGAAAGACAAGAACAACCAAAAATAATCCCACAATATGTACAAAATAATGATGCAATAAAAAATGCAATTAATCATATCTATAACCCACAAGGAATATATCAAACAAAAAATATAAAACCAGAATATAAAATAGGAGAATCAAAGGAGAATAACAATAATAATTATAAGCAAACTAGTAATAACAATTAATAAATAGAGGGTGAAAAATGAAAAGCAGAATTTTAAAAAATATAGAATGGGGAATATTAATTTGTTGTATTGCTTTATTAATAATAGGATGCATATCACTTTATTCTGCAACACAAGAAAGTGACTATGATGAATTAAAAAGGCAAATGATGTGGGCACTAATTAGTATTCCTATAATGATAGTTGTTATTTTTATAGATTATAATGTAATTGCTAGATTTTCTCCAATTTTTTATGGAATTTTTATAATATTACTAATTGCAGTATTATTTACTCCAACGATAAATGGAGCATCAAGTTGGTTTACAATTACAGAAAGTATAAAATTTCAGCCAAGTGAATTTGCTAAAGTATTTGTGGTTATTATGCTTTCATATATAATGTCAATTATACAATTAAAAAATAGGGATGAATTAAACAATCCACTAAAGTTATTAGGAGTATTAGCAATAGTTGCACTTCCAGTATTATTAATTATTAAGCAACCAGATTATGGAACAGCTATTGCATTTATGATATCAACAATATTAATGTTATTTGTAGCAGGAATTGATAAAAAATATATTATTAGTACTATTTTATTAATAGTTATTATTTTACCACTTGCTTACTTTTTTATATTACCAGATCATGCAAAAACAAGAATAGATGTATTTTTAAATCCTAATTTAGACCCAAGAGGTTCTGGATATAATGTAATTCAATCAAAACTTGCAATTGGTTCAGGAAAATTAGTAGGAATGGGATTACTAAAAGGAAATCAGACACAACTTGGATTTTTACATCCAAAAACAACAGATTTTATTTTTTCTGTTATAGGTGAAGAAATGGGATTTATAATTGCAGGAACAGTTATTATTTTATATGTTATATTAATAACAAAATCTGTATATGTAGCAAAAACTGCAAAAGATGATTTGGGTTCATATATTGCAATTGGAATTGCAGGAATTTTCTTATTTCATATGATAGAAAACATTGGAATGACAATGGGACTACTTCCAATTACTGGAGTGCCACTACCATTTGTTAGTTATGGGGGAAGTTCACTTGTTACAAATTTTATTTGTATTGCTTTATTATTAAATATTAGTGGAAGAAGGCAAAAAACAATATTTGTAGATTAGAGATTTTAGAGGTTAGAGAAGAAAATATGTATTTAAAACCATTAGAAATTGGAAATGTAAAAATAGACAATAATATTATTTTAGCACCAATGGCAGGTATTACAGACCTGCCATTTCGAATAATTTGTAAAGAATTTGGTATAGGTCTTACATATACAGAAATGGCTAGTGCAAAAGCAATTTTTTATCAAGATAAAAAAACAGAGTTATTACTAAATAATCAAGGTGAAATGGGTAAAATTCGGAGTACAAATTTTTGGGAGTGATATACAAGCACTAACTTATGCTGTAAGTAAAGTAAGTAAGAAATTTGATATAGTAGATATAAATATGGGATGTCCTGCACCTAAAGTTGTTAAAAATGGAGATGGAAGTAAACTATTACAAAATTTAGACTTAGTAGGTCAAATTGTAGAAAATGTAGTAAAAATATCACAAGTTCCAGTAACAGTAAAAATTAGAAAAGGATGGAATAAAATTAATGATGTATCAGCTATAGTATCAAAAATTATTGAACAAGCAGGGGCAAGCATGATTACTATTCATGGAAGAACAAGAGATGAGTTTTTTAGTGGAGATGTAGATTTAGAAGCAATTAGAAAAGTAAAAGAAACAGTTAAAATACCAGTAATTGCAAATGGAAATATTATAGATGAAGAAAGTGCATTAAAGATGTTTGAGTATACAGGAGCTGATGGAATTATGATAGGAAGAGCAAGTATTCGGAAATCCATGGATATTTAAAAAAATTTTATACTATTTGCAAACAGGAAAAAAACTAGATTATATTTCAAATAAAGAAAAACTACAAACTATTGTAAAACATATTGACTTAGAGGTAGAGCAAAAAGGAGAGAAAGTAGGAATACAAAATTTAAGAAAACATATGGCATGTTATATAAAAAAGTTACCAAATGCAAGCAAAATAAGACAAGATGTAAATAAAATTGAAACAAAAAAAGATTTAGTAGCATGTCTTACAGAATGTTTTGTTAATAATGGAATATAAATAAAAAAATAGCATATTGCTATTTTTTTATTTTATAAAAGGAATAGGTGATAAAAATGAAAAAGAAAATATTCATTATAATATTAGTTATTATATTAATTAGTGTAGGTTTATTTTATTTTTTTAGCAAAAACAATTATAAAATTGCAGAATTTGGAAATAATACTATTAAATCATCAGATGATATAAAACAATATATTTTAAACTTAAAATCTTATCAGGCAGAAATTAATGTAGAAATAAGTAGTAATAAAAATAAGAATCAGTATAAAATAAAACAAGAATTTGTAGAACCTAATGTATTTAAACAAGAGATAATAGAACCAAATTCTATAAAAGGCTTAGTTACCTTATATGATGGAAATAGTTTAAGAGTAGAAAATTCAAATATGAATTTATCAAAAATTTATGAAAATTATCCATATATAACAAAGAATACATTATGTTTGTATGATTTTATTCAAAACTATAAGAAAAATAATAAGCAAAAACTTGAAGAAACAAAAAACGAAATTATAATGCAAGTAGAAAATGATAGTAAATATTATACTTATCAAAAATTATATATAGACAAACATACAAAAAAACCATCTAAAATGGAAATTACAGATAAGAACAAAAAAATGCTAGTTTACATATTATATAACGAGATAAAAATGAATGGTATCAATAAAGAAGAAATACTAGCATTTAAATTAAAAGAGGAAACTAAAGACATATAAAATTCATTGAACTATCATTTTTAGACTCTAAAAAATAAGAATAAGTTTAAAATATATCTAAAATAAAGAAGAAAAAAAGGAAAAATAGTAGGAGTGAATGAAATGATAGTCAAAAGAGGAGATATGTTTTATGCAGATTTAAGCCCTGTTGTTGGTTCAGAACAAGGGGGAATTAGACCTGTTGTCATCATACAAAATGATATGGGAAACAAATATAGTCCAACAGTAATTGCAGCAGCAATCACTTCACAAACAGGAAAAAATAAATTACCAACACATATTGAATTAGAATCAAAAAATTATGGCTTAAAAGCAGATTCTGTAGTACTTGCAGAACAAATTAGAACAATAGATAAAAGCAGACTAAAAGAAAAGATAGGACATATTGATGATGATAAAATTATAGATAAAATTAATAATGCCTTAGGAGTTAGTTTTGGATTAGGTGAATAAAAATAAAAAAGTTTAAAAAATTTTTAGAAATTTTTTAAACTTTTTTTAAAAAACTATTGCAAATTCCCAAAAGTTATATTAAAATTTAAATGAAGTGGAGAAAAGTGGTTGAAAGTGGTTAAAAAAGGGAATGAGGTGAGCCTAAGTGTTTATTGGAGAATATGAGCATAATGTAGATGCAAAAGGTAGAATTATAATGCCTGCAAAACTACGTGAAGACATCGGAGATAAGTTCATTATTACAAAAGGACTTGATGGATGTTTATTTGCATATTCACGGAAACGAATGGGCAAACTTTGAAGAAAAATTAAAATCACTACCACTAGCACAAAAAAATGCAAGAAATTTTGTAAGATTTTTCTTATCAGGAGCAGTTGAATGTGAAATCGATAAACAAGGTAGATTTCTAATTCCATCTAATTTAAGAGAACATGCTTTACTTGATAAAGAAATTGTGATTATTGGTGTTGGGACAAGACTGGAAATTTGGAATAGACAAACTTGGAAAACTTATAGTAGTGATGAAAATATATCTGCTGATGAAATCGCAGAAAATATGACAATGCTTGGTATATAACTTTTTTAAAAAAGTTTATATAAATTACAAAAGAAAATCAAAATTACTAAAGAAGAAGTTTATTAATTCTTACATTAATAAAAAAGGGTACAAAAGAAAAATAATAAAGTACAAAAGATGTAGTAAGTTTTTATATACTATATAGATATACAAAAGAACAACATACAAAAGATAATTTATAGTGTTATTCAAAAGATAAAATAGATGTACAAAAGAAAGAAAATACAAAAGATAACTAGCACAAAAGAAATTAAAGTAAAATACAAAAGATTTTAATAAACAAAAGACAAAATTAGTATACAACAGTTGGTATTTTTAAATAGTACCAACTGTTTATGGCTATATAGGAAATGCTAAAAATAAAAGGAGCAAATTAATTGGAGTTTAATCATATACCAGTTTTACTAGAAGAATGTATAGATGGTTTAAACATAAAACAAGATGGAATTTATGTAGATGGAACTATGGGCGGAGCAGGACATAGCTTAAAAATTGTAGAAAAGCTATGTTGTAATGGAAAACTAATTGGTATTGATCGTGACAATGAAGCATTAAATGTAGCAAAACAAAAATTAAGCACATATAATAATGTTACATATATTCATGGAAATCATGATGATATACAAAAAATTTTAGAACAATTAAAAATTAATGAAGTAGATGGAATTTTATTAGATCTTGGTGTTTCATCTTATCAAATTGATGAAAGAAAAAGAGGATTTAGCTATATGAAAAATAGCACTTTAGACATGAGAATGGATCAAACACAAACTTTAGATGCTAAAGAAATAGTAAATACATATAAAGAAGAAGAACTTTCAAGAATTATTTATGAATATGGTGAGGAAAAATTCTCAAGACAAATTGCTAAAGAAATTTGTAAACAAAGAAAAAAAGGGGTAATATCTACTACTTTTGAATTAGTAGATATTATAAAACAAGCATTACCATATATAGATAAAAATGCAGGACATCCTGCAAAACGTACTTTTCAAGCAATTAGAATTGAAGTAAATGACGAGATTAGACCATTGTATGAAACTG
Organism: uncultured Clostridium sp.; assembly: GCA_947363765.1. Taxonomy (GTDB): domain Bacteria; phylum Bacillota; class Clostridia; order TANB77; family CAG-508; genus RGIG8482. The sequence goes on from CANAQC010000007.1 coordinate 5,338, forward strand.
TAATTAAATCAATTCAAGCTTTAAATGAAAAGGGAAGATTATGTATTATAACTTTTCATTCATTAGAAGATAGGGCAGTAAAATTAGCCTATCAAAAAGCTAGTCGGAAAATGTATTTGTCCAAAGGATTTACCATATTGTGTATGTGGTGCAAAATCATTTGGAAAAGTAATAAATAAAAAACCTATAGAAGCTTCAAAAGAAGAACAAAATATAAATTCAAGATCTAAAAGTGCAAAATTAAGAATCTTTGAAAAAAACTAAAAGTATAGAATATAGTAAAGATAATTTAAACACAAAAGAAATGGAGGTGAGTAACTAATGGCATATAGTAATAGATACCAATATGAAACCAGTCCAAGAAAAATACAACCAGAATATAGACCAAATGTTAAGAGATATCCTAAAAAAAGTACAGCTAAAAAAACAAAATCAGTACAAAATAAAAAAACATCAAAAAAACAAGTAACAATACAAACAAAAATAGTTATATATGTTATAATTGGATTTTTAATATTACTTGCTATTAGTTACAGAAATTCTGTTATTAATGAAAAATTTGCTGAAATTAAAACCTTAAAAAATAATTTAGCAAGTATTCAAAAGGAAAATGAGCAGTTAGAAGTAAATATTGAAAACAATTTAAACTTAAAAACAGTAGAACAGTCTGCAAAAGAATTATTAGGAATGCAAAAACTAGAAAATAAACAGACCATATATATAAATTTACCAAAACAAGACTATGTAGAACCAGCATCAGAAGAAATTGTAAAAGAAGATAATAGTAGCTGGATTGAGAAAATATTAAAATTTATTAGTGGAAAATGAGAATTTAAAATAAGATAAATGTTTTAGATTCTTTTTTGAATAAGATGTAATATAGTAAAATATCAAAAATAATTTACATAAATGTAAAAATATGTTATAATATAATAGATGTGTTATATAAAAATTAGGAAAGGAAGTTTTTTTCATGAATAATGTTAAAAGAAATAAAATAAGAAAATTTTCAAATAGAACAATTCTATTATTAGCACTTTTAATATGTTCACAATATATTATTACAGGAATATATATTGGAAAAGAAATAACTGGAAACATTACAAACCGGAATGTTTGCAACTTATGCTACAAGTATAGAAAATAAAAATAATGAAGATTCAGATTCAAATGATGGACAATATATAAGATTAACAGATACAGAGAAATTACCGATAAAAAAGTCTAATGTAGGATACTATGGTTCAGTAAAAATAAATGAAGACTATAATGGCAATAAACTTTCAGTTATGATGGAAGGTGCATATTATACATTCGATTATGGACTTTTTGCACACGCAAATGCAAATATATATTATGATGTAAGCGAATATAGTGAAAAATATCATTACTTAACAACCTATATTGGACTTAATAAAACATCATCAGCAGGAAATGGTGTTAAAGTATGGATATATACATCCAATAGTGATACATTTCACGAATCTGGTAGCCAATATTGGACCTTACAAAATCCTGAAACAGATACTGATAGAGTAATTATGCCAAAACAAAATGCTATATTTGAAAAAGTAGATATAACAGGAGCAAAATATTTAAGAATACAAATATATGATAATGGATCTAATGCTGCAGACCATGCAGTGTTTATCAATCCAATGATTATTACAGATGAATATAAAGAAGAAGAAAATCAATTTGAAGATATATCTATATATGACCAAAGAATAAAAGATTATGAAAACAAAGATTTATCGGATCCTAACTATGAATTATTAGTATTACAACGAAAATTTGTAAGTAGTGTAGGAAATTATGCACTAAAAAGATTTACAGATGAAAGTCCAGAAAATAAAGAAACAATAGATTGGTTAATGAATGATGTAACAAATCTTCGTTATTATGTATTAGGAGGAACTCCTACAGGAGGATATTATAATTCATTAAATGTACTAACAAGATTATTAAAAGAATATAAGAATGATTTTGATATAACTGAGGAAATATCACAAGAAGGTAAGGAGACATTAAGACAAAGATATCCTAATCAGTCTCCAACAAAAGGTGATCTTTATAAAAGAATGGCAATAACTATTTCGTTAACTCACTCTGCACAAGTTGCACTATGGATGCAACCAAGTGCAAAAGAAAATCAATCAGATGCAGTTACGCGTTATGCAATTTATAAAGATATGTATAATAATGAAAAGTTTAAAGCAACTGACAGTGTTAATATTACGCCTTGGTTTGAAACTTATAATATAGAAGAAATGCGATATGTTATGAATACTCTTATTGATGATGAATCAGTATTATGGCTTAATGAATATACTCAATCAAAAATCGATGCAGCTCCTAATAGTGCTTGGTCACTTCTAACACCACATTCATACATGGCTTATGTATGGCCAAACTATGGTAATCCAGTTTATTATGCAGAAGAAAATGTAGAATATTTTAATCAATTATTTGCAGTTGGTGATAAAGGATTATTTGATTATGATATAACACGTGGAACATCAGATTATAAGCTATATAAATTATGGATGAATTTTAGGAATAAATTTGGTACAGGAGCTGTTTGTGGAGGTATATCAAAGTCTGGTCATTGTATTCGTGGAGTACATGCAATACCATCAGCAGTTATTGGGCAACCAGGACATGCAGCAATAATATATTATACAAGAAATTCTAATGGACAAGGATATTGGGGAATTGATAATGATGTATCAGGATGGACAAAATCTGAAAAAGGTGAAAGACTACTGATTGGATGGGGAAATGATAGAAGCTATGTGAAAGGATATAATATACCATACATTGCATTGGCTCAAGAAGCATTAAATGATTATAATAATTTTGTAAAAGCAGAAGAATTATTAATGACAGTAGATGTATATAAAGATGATAAAGCAAAACAAGAACAAATATATAAAGAAGCTATAAATGTGCAATCAATCAATTTAGATGCATGGGCAGGACTAGTAAAATTATATCTTTCAAGTGATAAGACAGAAGAAGAATATTACAATTTAGCAGAGGAAATGATGGAAGCTCTTAAATGTTTCCCATTCACAATGTACAATTTATCAGAAATCATAAAACCTAAATTTACAACAGATGCATATAAATTTAAATTTACTATACTACAAACACGTATCCTAACAGAAGGAAAAAATTATCAAGGTACAGAAGTGTTACAACCTGCATTAACTAGAACACTAGCAACATCATTATTAGGAACACTAGATACAAAATTAGCTGATTTCTCATTTGATGGGATAGATGCAGGAAAAATAAAATTAGGAAGTAGATTTGATGGAAGTACAGTACGTTGGGATTATAGTTTAGATGGAAAGAATACATGGAATGAGGTATTTACAGGAGAAAATGGAGGAAAACATGAAATTCAACTATCACAAGAACAAATAGAAAGTATTACGTCTGAAAATGATATATATGTACACATTGTAGGTGTAAACTATAATGAAGAGAACTTATACAAAATAGATATATTAGAATCAGAAGGATTACCAGCTACACTTTATGCAAATGATAATGAAAATAGAATGATAGCTGTTAATTTAAGTACCGAGTGGCGTTATACAGAAAATGAATCATGGACATCATACAGTGAAGCATCACCAGATTTAACAGGAGATAAAACAATACAGCTAAGGCAGGGTGCAACAGGAGTAAGGTTAGCAAGTAGTACAATAAGTACATTTACATTTACACCAAATAATGACCCTGATACAAGAAAATATATACCTGTTTCACATTTAAGTATCCATTCTGTTTCAACAGAAGCAGTAGCTCAAGGCGGAGCAGCGAGAAATGCAATTGATGCAAACTATAATACGAGATATCATTCAGCATGGAATGGTTCAGATACAAATCGTTTTATGGTAGTTAAGCTTGACAGACCAGTATATCTATCAGCAGTAGAATTTGTGCCAGCAGGTGGTGGAAATGGAAGAATTAATGATGGAACTATTTATGGAAGTATGGATGGCGAAAATTGGGAAGTTTTAACTAGTCGTACAGGAATAACTTATCCTAGCCAAGCAAATACAATTGAACAAGCAAAAAGATATACACAAAGTTTTGATATAACAGAACCAAAAGAAGTACAATATGTAAAAATTGTAGCAGATAGAACAAATGGAAACTGGTTCGCAGCAAGAGTGTTTAATTTTTATCAAGATGTAACTAGAAGTTCAGAACCAACAGCAAGTATTGCATATAGTACGACTGAAACAACAAATACAGCTGTAATAGCAAGACTTGTAAATCCAAGTACAAAAATAACAATTACCAATAATGATGGTAGCGATACTCATATATTTACAGAAAATGGAGAATTCACATTTGAATTTGAAGATGAAGAAGGAAACAAAGGAACAACAACAGCAAAAGTAACTTGGATTGATAAAGATGGACCAACAGCTGATGTATCATATAAATTAAGTGATGATAAAAAACTAATAGCTGTATTAGATAATATTAGTGAAGATGTTTACTTACTGGATAAAGACAATAAAAAAACAAATTATGTAGAAGTAGAAGATGGTAAAATAGTAAGCATATCATACTTAGATGATGAAGGTAATCCATACAAAATTGTTGAATTAGATGAGAATAAAGTTACCAAACAAATAACTTATATGAATACAACAGGAAAATTGGATAATGTTAAATATTATGTAATATCACTAGAGAATGGAGAAATTACAAATAGGTTAGCTTTTGACAATGAAGGAAATACAGTAACATTAACAAATGAAGAATTAGAAGAATTGAAACAATTAGAAAACATTAGGTCTAATCCATTAGAATTCTATTTAGAAAAAAATGAAGAATACGAGTTTAGGCTTCTTGATATAGCAAGTAACATTACATATAAAAACATAAAAATTGATTATATAGACAATAATACTAAAATTCTAGCAAGCGATATATCTTATAGTACGACAATGTTAATTAATAAAGATGTTACAGCTACAATAAATACATCTATAATTGATGAAAATGGTAAAAGTGATAATGTGGAAATTTTAAATAATAATGGAAACAATACATATATATTTACTAAAAATGGAGAATTTACATTTGAGTATAAAGATATAGCAGATACCAATAATTGGGAAATAAAACAACATACAGCTCGTGTAACTTGGATTGATAAAATAGCACCAACTGCAAACGTTACTTATAGTACCACGGCTCAAACATCAAGCCCAGTAACTGTTACACTAACAGGTGAAAGCGAAGAAATTATCATTATGAATAATGGAGCAAATCGAACTTATACGTTTAATGAAAATGGAGAATTTACATTCCGATTTGTAGATATGGCAGGAAACGAGGGAAGTGTAACCGCTAGGGTAAATTGGATTGATAAAACAGCACCAACTGCGAATGTTACTTATAGTACAACAGAAAAAACATCAAACCCAGTAATAGCTACACTAACGAATGAAAGTGAACCAATTACCATTACCAATAATGGAGGAAATAGAACCTATACCTTTAATGAGAATGGAGAATTTACATTTGAATTTGTCGATGCAGTAGGAAACAAAGGAACAGCAAATGCAAAAGTAACATGGATTGAAAAAGAAGTAGTTAATCCAGACCCAGATCCAGAGCAACCAGAAAAAGTTATTATTGGAGATATTGATGGAAATGGAAAAATAGGACCAACAGACCTTGCTAAACTAAAATTACATTTAATAGGAAAAGAAAATCTAACAGGAAGAGCACTAAAAGCAGCTGATATTAATAAAGATGGAAGAATAACAGCAACAGATTTAGCACAATTAAAATTAGTTCTAATTGGAAAAATAGAGCTAAAATAAAAAATGATATAATCATAAAATCACCTTTTTTCTATATAATGATAATAATATATAGGAAAAAAGGTGATTTTTTATGCTAAGTAATTTAAATATGAGTAGAAGAAAAAGAATAATGTATATGATGTTTGTAGCATTTTGTATACTAATTTTATTAACAATTAGAATTGGATTTATTCAATTTATACAAGGAAATTGGCTATCAGAACAAGCTTATAATCAACAATCTTTAGATAGGCAAATAAATCCCAAAAGAGGAACAATTTATGATGCGACTCGGAAAAAATGTGTTAGCTATTAGTGCAACAGTAGAAACAGTTAGCATAAATCCTGTAAACATTCCAGAAGAATATAAAGAGAAGGTAGCAAAAGCATTTTGTGATATTTTCGAATTAGATTATGAAAAAACACTAAAAAAAGTAAAAAAAAGAAGTTCAATTGAAACAATTGTAAAAAAAGTAGATAAAGAAAAAACAGATAAACTACGTATATGGATGAAGGAAAATGGTATTAGTGTTGGTATAAATATTGATGAAGATACAAAAAGATATTATCCAAATAATGAATTAGCATCTCATTTTATAGGTTTTTGCGGGAGTGATAATCAGGGATTAGATGGAATTGAAGCAAAATATGAAGAAGTACTAAAAGGCAGTAAAGGAAGAATTATTAGAGTAACTGATGCAAGAGGAAAAGAAATAGGAAAAGAAGGTGAAGATTATATACCAGCAGTAAATGGAAAAGATCTAGTAGTATCATTAGACATGACAATACAAGCAATTTGTGAAAAATATTTAAAAGAAGCTTGTATTGATAATGTATGTACAGATGGACGGAAATGTAATTGCTATGAATCCAAAAACTGGAGATATTTTAGCAATGGCAACATATCCAAATTATAATTTAAATATGCCATATGAAATAACAAATGAGCAAATAAAAGCTAATTGGGAAAGTTTAACTGCGACCGAAAGAAATAAAGAACTACAAGCAATGTGGAGAAATAAAGCAATTGCAGATACATATGAACCAGGTTCTACATTTAAAACTATAACTTCATCTGCAGCATTACAAGAAGGAATTACCTCAACTGATAAAGAAGGAGAATTTTATTGTACAGGAGGAATTGAAATTGCAGGAACTAGAATTAAGTGTTGGAGATATTATCGTCCACATGGTTCAGAATCTCTAAGGCAAGCACTCATGAATTCTTGTAACCCAGTATTTATTGGATTAGGGCAAAAAATAGGAGTAGAAAAATATTATAGTTATTTAAAAAAATTTGGACTTTTAGATAAAACACAAATTGAACTTCCAGGAGAAGCAAAAGGAATCTTTTTAAAAGAAAACAAAGTAGGACCAGTTGAACTTGCAACTATTAGTTTTGGGCAAAGGTTTGAAATAACACCACTTCAAATGGTAACGGCAGTATCTACAATAGCAAATAAGGGAGTTAGAATGAAGCCACGAGTAGTAAAGAAAATGATAGATTCTGAAACTCGGAGAAATAGAAGAACTTGCACCACAAGAAGTAGAAAGAGTAATTGATGAAAAAACAGCAAATGATGTATTAAGTATGATGGAAAGTGTAGTAGCAGAAGGAACAGGAAAAAATGCAGGAGTAAAAGGATTTAGAGTAGGAGGAAAAACAGGAACTTCAGAAGATGGAGTAAATACTAATAAGTATGTAACTTCTTTTATAGGAGTAGCACCAATTTCAGATCCAGAAATTGTAGTATTAGTAACACTATATAATCCAACAGGAGAAGGGGGACACCAAGGAGGAGCTGTTGCAGCACCAGTTGGTGGGCAGATTTTAGGAGACGTACTTCCTTATTTAGAGTTACAAAAAGATAATGAAAAAGAAGAAGAAAAAATACAAGAAGTGGAAGTACCAGAGATTCGTTCATTAAATTTAAAAGAGGCTAAAAAAGCATTAAAAGACATAGGATTAGAAATTATTTTTAATCGAGAAATTGGAGAGGGTGAAAAAGATGAAGAAATTATAATAAAAGAACAATTACCAAAGCCACGGAATAAAAGTAAATCAAGGTTCAAAAATTAGTGTAGAAATTTAAGAATAAAGCCTATACAAATTTTTGATTTCGTTATATAATGTAAACGTAAAAATGGAATTTGGAGGTTTTATGATGAACTTAAAAGAAATTTTAGTAGGAATTGATGGAATTAAAGCAAAAGGAAATTTGGAATTAGATATTACAAATATTAATTCAGACTCAAGAAACATAAAAGAAAATGGAATGTTTATAGCAATACGTGGTTTTGAAACAGATGGAATAATATATATAAAAGATGCAATTACAAATGGTGCAATAGCTATTATGGTAGATAATAATACAGATTTAAAAAAATTAGAAATTCCAGACGATATAACATTAATTGTTGTACCAGATACAAGACTTGCACTTAGTATTTGCGCTTGTAATTTTTACAAAAATCCATCAAAAAAATTTAAATTAATTGGAGTTACTGGAACAAAAGGAAAAACTACTACTACATTTATGATAAAAAAGATATTAGAAAAGGCAGGACATAAAGTAGGATTAATTGGTACTATTGCTACATATATTGGAGATAAAAAAATAAAAGAAAATGTCAGAACAACACCAGAAAGTACAGAGTTACAAGAAATATTTTCACAAATGGTAGAAGAAAAAGTAGATGTGGTTGTAATGGAGGTATCTTCACAAAGTTTAAAACTAAACCGTGTACATGGATGTGATTTTGATATTGGCGTATTTACCAATTTTGCACATGAACATATTAGTGAAAATGAACATCCAGATATGGAAGATTATTTTAATTCTAAACTAAAGTTATTTGATATGTGTAAAATAGGGTATTTTAATAATGATGATATTTATACAGCAAAAGCAGAAAGATTAGCTATAACACCAGAAAAAACTACATATGGTATTGATAATTTTGCTCATATACTTGCAAAAGACATTACAATAACAAATTCTTATGTTGACTTTAAGGTAAAAATTGAAAATAGAAATGAAAGAGTAAAAACATGTATACCTGGAAGATTTAGTGTATATAATTCACTTGCAGCTATTTGTGTTGCAACAAAATTAGGTGCAAATGCTGAACAAATTAAAGAAGCACTATTAGAAGTACGTATACCAGGCAGAAGTGAGTTAGTAGATAATGATAAGGGATTAACTATTATGATTGATTATGCTCATACACCAGAAAGCTTAGAAAGTATATTACAAGCAGTAAAATCATATACAAAAGGAAGAGTAATATGTGTTTTTGGATGTGGTGGAGATAGAGATAAAATAAAAAGACCTTTAATGGGAGAAGTTTCTGGTAGAGTAGCAACAAATACTATTATTACAAGTGATAATCCAAGAACAGAAGAACCACAAGATATTATAAAAGATATTGAAGAAGGTATAAAAAAGACAAAAGGTCAATATATATGTATAGAAGATAGAAAAGAAGCAATTAAACAAGCCATTAAAATGGCAGGTAGAAATGACATTATTGTATTAGCAGGAAAAGGGCATGAACCATACCAAGAAATTAATCATGAAAAATCACCATTTGACGAAAGAATTATTGTAAAAGAGATGATAGAAGAAATTGAAAAAGAAATATCTAATAAAAAGAAAAAGAATAAAAAGATATAGAATTTCGTACGAAGGGTGAGAAAATTGAATTATTTTCAAATAAAAATATTATTATTATCATTTGTCGCTACTGTAGTATTAGGAATTTGTATTTTACCAATATTAAGAAAATTAAAAGTAGGGCAAATTGAAAGAGAAGATGGTCCTAAATCACATTTAACAAAACAAGGAACACCTACAATGGGGGGAATTATTATTGCATTAGCTATTACAGTATTAATAATATTCATTTTTTTAAGCTATGCAAAAGATGATTTAGAACTTGCTAAAAAATTAATTCCTCTTGCTATGATGTCAATTGGATTTGGTATAGTAGGATTTATAGATGATATAAAAAAATTAGTATTTAAAAATACAAAAGGTTTAAAGCCAGCTTATAAGATGATAGGATTATTATCAATTGCAGTTTTATATGTTATTTATTTATTAAAAATAATGGATTTAGGAACTAATACATATATACCATTTTTAAAAATATATATTAATCTTCCAATTTGGATTTATATTCCTTTTGCAATTTTTGTAATATTAGCAACTACAAATGCTATTAATCTAACAGATGGAGTAGACGGCTTATGTCCAACAATATCTGCAATTATTATTACATGTTTAACAGTAATTGGTATTGTATTTGATATAAAAGAGGTTGTTATTTTTGGAACAATTGTAATTGGAATATGTTTAGGTTTTCTATTATTTAATATGCATCCTGCAAAAGTATTTATGGGTGATACAGGTTCTTTATTACTAGGAGGAGTTATTGTAGCAATTAGCTTATATATAAAAATGCCATTTATATTAGTTATTATTGCATTAATTCCAGTATTAGAAACATTATCAGTTTTAATGCAAGTACTATATTTTAAGAAAACAGGAAATAGATTTTTTAAAATGGCACCATTACATCATCATTTTGAATTATCTGGTTGGGGAGAAAATAAAGTAGTATCTATTTTTAGCTTAATTACATTATTATTATGTATTATTGGGTTATTTGCAATATAAATGAAAGGAGAATAAAAATGTCAGAAGGAGGAAAAAAACAATTGAATTCTAAACCATTTGATTTCGTTTTATTCATTACAGTTCTTATATTACTTGCTATGGGTATTGTTATGGTGTTATCAGCAAGTTCTCCTTCTGCACTTGCTGAAAGTGGAAACAGTTATGCATATGTTTCTAGGCAAGCAGTTTTTGCAATAATTGGAATTGGATGTATGCTATTTATTTCCAAAATTGATTATAGGCAATATTCGAAATTAGGAAAAATTGCATATATTTGTTCTTTAATAATTTTAGCAGCAGTTCCTATATTAGGATATTCTGCAAAAGGTGCTACAAGGTGGCTTGAAATTGGACCAATTCGTTTCCAACCTTCTGAACTTGCAAAAATTGGATTAATTATATTTTATGCATATTATCTTACAAAAAATAAAGATAAACTAAAAGATGTAAAAAATGGATTTATAAAGCCATTTATGTATTTAGCACCAATTGCAATTGTTTTGGTTATATTTCAAGATCATTTAAGTGTTACAATTATTATTATATTAGTAATATCTATTATGATGTTAATGGCAGGAACAAAATTAAGATATTTTGTTACATTAGGAAGTTTTGGATTAGTCGGTGGAGCTGGAGCATTATTCGCACTTGCTAAATTTACCGAAAAAGGAGCTTATCGTATTTCTAGAATTGTAACTTTCTTAGACCCATGGAGTGATCCATCAGATGCAGGGTGGCAAATAATACAAAGTTTATATGCAATTGGTTCAGGAGGATTATTTGGAGCAGGACTTGGAGAAAGTAAGCAAAAGTTTTTATATATACCAGAACCACACAATGATTTTATTTTTTCAGTACTTGCAGAAGAATTGGGATTTATTGGTTGTGTTGTTGTAATTATTTTATTTGCAATATTTATTTGGAGAGGATTATTAATTGCAATGAGAGCACCTGATATGTTTGGAAGTTTAGTAGCAGTAGGGATTACATCTTTAATTGGATTACAAGCAATTATGAATATTGCAGTAGTAACATCTTCTATGCCAAATACTGGAATTACATTACCATTTTTTAGTTATGGAGGTACATCACTTGCTATATTACTTTGTTCAGTTCGGAGTATTGTTAAATATATCAAGATCATGTAAAAAGGTGTAGGATAATCCCCTATTTGCTTTAATAAGCTAAAAAATAGGGGGTTTTTATTTAATATATGGGAGGAAAAAAGATGAGAGTAATAATTGCAGCAGCAGGTACTGCAGGACATATTAATCCTGGAATTGCAATTGCTAATAAAATAAAAAAGGAAAATCCAAATTCTGAAATAATGTTTATAGGGACTACTAGAGGATTAGAAAACGACTTAGTACCAAGAGCAGGATTTTTGCTAAAAACAATACAAGCATATGGTTTAAGTAAATCTATTAGTTTAAAAAGTATAAAAAATAATTTGAGCACTTTAAAAGGAATTCGGAGAAGCTAAAAAAATTGTAAAAGATTTTAAACCAGATATTGTAATTGGTACTGGAGGATATATATGTGGAGCATCAATACTTGCTGCTAGGAAATATAAAATACCTACTATTTTACATGAAAGCAATGCTTTCCCAGGAAAAGCAGTAAAAATGCTATCTAAAAAAGTGGATACAATTTTAATTAGTTTTGAAGAAGCGAAAAAAGAATTAATAAATGCAAAACGTATTGTTTTAACAGGAACTCCAACTAAGATAAGAAATTTAAACTTAGATTTATTACAAAAAAAGGAAATATTAAAAAAATTAGGACTAAAACAAGATAAACCAATTATTTTAGTTTTTGGAGGAAGCCAAGGGGCAAAAGCGATAAATGATGTATTAATAAATATAATAAACCAAAATTTAAATAAAAATTATCAAATTATGTGGGCTCCAGGTCCATTACAATTTGATTTAGTAAAACAAAGAATTAAAAATTTATCAATACAAAAAGAAGTTAAAATTGTACCATATATTTATAATATGGAAGAGGTATTAAATTGTGTAGATTTAGTAATTTCAAGAAGTGGTGCAATGACAATTACAGAAATTTCAAATGTTGGAAAGCCTGCTATATTTATACCATTACCTAATGTTAGCAATAATCATCAAGAATATAATGCAAGAGTACTAGAACATGTAAAAGCTGCAAAAGTTATTTTAAACAAAGATTTAAATGCTGATGTACTTAGTAAACAAATAGAAGATATATTAAAAGATTATAGTAATATGCAAAAAATGGGAGAAAATGCTAAAAAAATTGCAATAGATAATGTAGAAGATAAAATCTATGAAGAGATTATAAGACTTATAAATTAATAAGATAATTTTTATTTCATAAAGATTTCACAAATATATTATTTTTATAACAATGTTAAAAAACTAGACGCTTTTTAAGAAAAAGTGTCTTATTTTGTTAATAACTGTAAAATAATGTAAAATTATGCGCACGAAAAACCTTGTCTATCAGTAGAAAATAGAGTATATTAGGTGACTAGGGGGGTGAACATATGAAAAGTTTTTATGGAGGTACATATATTGGAAAAGAAATATTAGCTGAAAATAATATTTACCATCCAATTAGATTAGAATACTATAAAATAGAAAATGAAGAAGACATTGGATTATCATATGGTATAGAAGTAGTAAAAACAGAATACAAAGAAGAAAAACCAAAAGTAGAGAAAAATAGTTTAGAAAATATAACAATGAAAGAATCAGAAATTATAGAATTATTAGAAAAATTTAAAAATGGAACTGTAATGCCATCATTTTTAGAAGAAATGATACAAGAAGAAACAAAAAATGTAAAAGAGTTATATGTTTAATAACTCTTTTTTCTTTTTTTTAATAAAATCACTTGCAAAATGAAATAATATGAACTATTATATTTTAATAGTAGGGGGAAGAAGGGAGAAAAAAATGGCAGACAAATTGATTATTGTAGAATCACCAGCAAAAGCAAATACCATTAAAAAATTCCTTGGAGGAAGTACTAAAGTAGTAGCATCTATGGGACATATTAGAGATTTACCAAAATCTAAAATGGGAATTGATATTGAACATGATTTTGAACCAGAATATATTAATATTAGGGGAAAAGGAGATTTAATAAAAAGTTTAAAAAAAGATGCAAAAAACGCTAAAAAAGTGTATCTTGCAACTGACCCTGATCGTGAAGGTGAAGCAATAGCATGGCATTTAGCACATATATTAGAAATTAATGAAAAAGAATTAGTTCGTATAACCTTTAATGAAATTACAAAAGGAGCAGTACAAGAAGCAATAAAAAAACCAAGAACAATAGATATAAATTTAACTGATGCACAACAAGCAAGAAGAGTATTAGATAGAATTGTTGGTTATAAAATTAGTCCAGTGCTTTGGAAAAAAGTTAGGCGTGGACTATCAGCAGGTAGAGTTCAATCTGTTGCAGTAAAACTAATTGTAGATAGAGAAGAAGAGATTGAAAAATTTATTCCAGAAGAATATTGGAATATATATGCATATCTTTTATGCCAAAAATCTAAAAAGGTATTTGAAGCAAAATTTTATGGAAAAGATAATAAAAAACAAGAACTTCATAAACAAGAAGAAGTAAATGAGATTTTAAAAAATATAGAAAATGGACGATATATTGTTAAAGAAGTAAAAAATGGAGAAAGAAAACGTACACCAGCGCCTCCTTTTACAACAAGTACTATGCAACAAGAAGCTTCTAGGAAATTAGGATTTACATTAAAGAAAACAATGAGTGTAGCCCAAACCTTATATGAAGGGGTTAAAATACCAGAAAAAGGAACAGTAGGTTTAATTACTTATATGAGAACAGATTCTACAAGAATTTCTGAAGTTGCAAGAAGTGCTGCAAAAAATCACATTTTAAAAACATATGGAGAACAATATTATAATAATAGATATTATAAAACAGGAAAAGATTCACAAGATGCTCATGAAGCAATCAGACCAACATATGTAGAAATAACACCAGATGAGATTAAAGATTCTTTAACAAATGATCAATATAAGTTATATAAACTAATTTATAATAGGTTTATTGCAAGTCAAATGTCTAATGCTATTTTTGATACTATTAATGCAACAATTGATGTAAATAATTATACTTTTAAAGCAAGTGGACAAAACTTAAAGTTTAAAGGATTTATGATATTATATGTAGAAGGGCAAGATGGAAAAGAAGAAGAAAATGAAACTAATTTGCCATTATTAGAACAAAACCAAGAAGTAATAAAACAGAAGTTAGACCCAAAACAAAGTTTTACAGAACCACCACCAAGATATACAGAAGCAAGTTTAGTAAAAGCATTAGAAGAAAAAGGAATAGGAAGACCAAGTACGTATTCACCAACCATTACAACAATATTAGAAAGAAGATATATTGAAAAAACACAAAAACAATTAGCACCAACAGAGCTTGGAAGAATAGTTAATAAATTGTTAATTGAAAATTTTAGTGATATAATAAATGTAGAATTTACTGCTAAAATGGAAAACCAATTTGACCAAATAGCAGAAGGGAATAGAAATTGGAAAAATACTATAAAAGATTTCTACACACCATTTGAAGAAACAATTGAAAAAGTAGAAAAAGAATTAGAGCATGTAAAATTGGTAGAAGAAGTTTCTGATGTTCCTTGTGATAAATGTGGCAAAATGATGGTAATTAAATATGGAAGATATGGTAAATTTTTAGCATGTCCAGGATATCCAGAATGTAAAAATGCAAAACCATTTGTAGAAACTATAGATGTTCCATGTCCAAAGTGTGGAGCAAAAGTACAAATACGTAAGACCAAAAAAAAGAGAAATTATTATATTTGTGAAAACAATCCAAAATCTTGTGATTATATTTCATGGAATAAACCAAAACTTGGAGAAAAATGGAATGAAGAAGATAGGGCACAAATAGAAGATACTAAAAAAAGAAAAAAAACAAGTAAAAAAAGTACTACTAAGAAAAAAGCAACTACAAAATCAAAGAAAAAGATTAAATAAAAAAGAAAGGATAAAATAGTAAATGGAAAAATGTTTATTATTAGGAAATGGTGGAAGAGAAGCAGTTCTTGCAGAATATATAAGTAAAGGATATTCTTTATATAGTGTATTACCATATGAAAATCCATCAATTATTGATGCTATAAATGAATCAAACGGAAAATATATAATAGGTTCACCTTTTGATAAAAAACTAGTAGAAGATTTTATAAGAAAAGAAAATATACAAACATGTGTTGTAAGTAGTGATAATTTATTACAAGAAGGATTAATTGATCTTGCAAAAAGTCTTGGATTAAAAGTGTTTGGACCAACAAGCAAAGGTGCAAAATTGGAGTGGAGTAAAACATATGCTTTAGACATAGTAAAAAAAATAAAACCAGAGATGGTTATTAAAAACTTTTGCATTACAAACGAAAATGAATTAGAAGATGCAATGAAATATTATGAAAATGATGAGTTTGTAGTAAAACCAGAAGGATTAACTGGTGGAAAAGGAGTAAAAGTAGGAGGAATACATTTTAAAGGGAAAAATGAAGGATATGAATATGCAAAATCTTGTCTTTTAGATAGTGGAAAAGTAATTGTTCAACAAAAGATAGAAGGTTCAGAATTTACTGTAATGGCGCTTACTGATGGAAGAAATATTGTTGTTACACCAATTACATTTGATTATCCATATAGATATGAAAATGATAAAGGACCAGGAACTGGTGGAATGGGATGTATGAGTTTTAAAGATGGATTATTACCATTTTTAAATCAATCTGATGTAGATGAATGTGCAGATTTAATTAAAAAAACTATACAATATGTTAATAAAGACTCTATAGAGTTTACAGGAGTAATATATGGTGGATTCTTTAAATGTAAAGATGGTATTAAATTTATTGAATTTAATGCAAGATTTGGAGACCCAGAAGCAATCAATGTACTAAATGCATTACAAACACCATTTACAGAAGTTATGAAACATATTACAAATGGAGACTTATCTACCAATAATTGCAAATTTTTAAATAAATATACTTTTACAGTATATATTGTTAGTAAAGAATATGCAGTAAGTAAATCTAGTAATCCATGTATTTTTACACTAGATAAAAATAAAATTACAGATGCTGGTTTAAAATTATATTTTGCAAATTCAAAACAAATTGAACAAAATAAATATACATCTGTTAGTACATCAAGATTATTTGCAATAGAGGCTACAGGTGAAGATTTAGAAAATTTAAGAAAAAAAGTATATGATGTAATAGAACAAGCGGTTGATACCAAATTAGATTACAGAAAAGACATTGGAAATATATATGTTCATTAAAATAGTATAAAAAAATACATTCTTTATAAAGAATGTATTTTTTTAGCTTACTGTTTTTCTTTTGCAAACTCTTGCAATACTTCTATTAGCTGAACTTTTTCTATAGATTGTATTTTTGAAGCTAAAGTTTCTTTAGTATCAGTTGGTTCTATTTTTACTTTAGTTTGTTTTATAATATTTCCTTTATCATATTCATTATTCACATAGTGAAGAGTAACACCACTATATTCTTCTTTTGATTCTATAACGGCTTTATGAACATTCATACCATACATACCTTTTCCACCAAACTTTGGAAGTAGAGATGGATGTGTATTAATAATAGTATAACTATTTAGTAAATTATTACCAATTAATTTTAAATATCCAGCAAGTACAATTAAATCAATTGAATAATCTTTTAGTTTTTGGCTTAATTCTTGGTCAATTTCTATAGTAGTTTTATTTTTAATTATATAAGTATCGATATTAGCCTTTTTTGCTCTTGTTAAAGCATAAGCATTTTTATTATCAGAAACTACAAGTTGAATTTTAGCATCTAATATTTTATTTTTAATAGCATCTATAACACTTTGTAAAGTTGTTCCATTTCCGTGATGCAAAAACAACAATATTATACATAATACCACTCCTATTTTTTAAAAATAACTTACTAATACAGTATAACAAAAAGTAATTTTTTTTACAATATCTACTATACATTTTACAAAATATTCGATATAATAAAATTAGAGTGCAAAAAGTGACAAATTGTAACATGTAAAAGGGAGAGAATGAATAAATGTTTCGTAAATTAAAAGAAGAATGTGGAATTTTTGGCGTATATTCTATGGAAAATGAAGAAGAATTAGCAAATATTACTTGTATAGGTCTTTCAAGTTTACAACATAGAGGAGAAGAAGCTTGTGGAATTGCTATAAATAATGGTGGAATAGTTTCATATCATAAAGATATAGGACTTGTTTCTAGTGTATTTAAACCACATATTTTACAAACATTACCAAAAGGAAAGATGTCAATTGGACATGTTCGTTATTCAACAACAGGCTCTCCTAAAAAAGAAAATGCACAACCGATTGTAACAAGATATGCAAAAGGAAATCTTTGTATTGTACATAATGGGAATCTTACTAATGCAGTAGAATTAAAAGAGGAATTACAACAAGCAGGAGCAATTTTTAATTCTACTTCAGATACAGAAGTAATTGCATACCTTATTGCAAGAGAAAGGCTAAAAACACATTCTATTGAAGATGCTGTTAAAAATGCAGTAAGTTATATAAAAGGAGCATATTCACTTTTAGTTATGTCATCTAAAAAACTAATTGCATTAAGAGATCCACAAGGATTTAGACCTTTATGTATGGGAAAAATAGATAAAAATATTGTATTTTCTTCAGAAAGCTGTGCACTAGATACAGTTGGTGCAGAGTTTGTAAGAGATATAGAACCAGGAGAAATGGTAATTGTAACTGACAATAAAGTAAAATCACTATTTTATAGTAATGGAAAAAATGAAGGATTATGTATTTTTGAATATATTTATTTAGCAAGACCAGATTCTACTATTGATGGATTAAATGTTCACAAGTTTAGAAAAGAAGTAGGAAAAGCTTTAGCAAGACAAGCTCCAGTAGATGCAGATATAGTAGCAGGTGTTCCAGATTCAGGAAATGATGCTGCCCTTGGATATTCAAAAGAATCTAAAATACCATATGATATGGTATTTGTTAAAAGTAAATATATAGGAAGAACCTTTATTTTACCTACACAAGCACAACGTAAATCGAAGGTAGCTCTTAAACTAAATCCAATTAAAGAAAATGTAAAAAATAAAAAAATTGTATTAGTAGATGATTCAATTGTAAGAGGAACTACTATAACTAGGATAGTTCAAATATTAAAAAAAGCAGGTGCAAAAGAGGTACATTTACGTATTGCATCTCCTGCATATACAGACATTTGTTATTTTGGAACAGATGTAGCAGACAAAAAAAATCTAATTGCTAATAATAAGACAATAGAAGAAATAAGAGAGGAAATAGGAGCCGATTCATTAGAATATTTAAGTATGGAAAGTTTATTAGAAATTGCAAAAAAATCAAATAGAAATGGATTTTGTACAGGATGCTTTACTGGTAAATATCCAATATCTGTACCAGACGAAATTCAAAAAGATAAATTTGAAAAAATATTTTAAATTTTGTAAAAAAATGTTGCAATTTATTTATAGGAATGATAGACTAATACTAGAGTTAAAGAATAGATTAAAAAAAAACTAATTTTTTAGGGATTTTTTTAATCTGTTTTTTTATACAATAGTAAAAACGTCCTACACCATGCAAGATAAAACGTACTTATGGCAAGGATGATTTTTTTGTTTCAAGAAAGAGGTAAAAAATGAACACAAAATATGTATTTATAACAGGTGGAGTTGTATCAGGACTTGGAAAAGGAATTACAGCTGCATCTTTAGGCAGATTACTAAAGAATAGAGGATATAAAGTAACTATTCAAAAGTTTGATCCATATATTAACATAGATCCTGGTACTATGAGTCCATTTGAACATGGAGAAGTTTTTGTAACTGATGATGGTGCAGAAACAGACTTAGATTTAGGACATTATGAACGTTTTGTAGACGAAAATTTAACCAAAAATTCTAGCATTACAACAGGAAGAATTTATTCAAATGTAATTGAAAAAGAAAGAAAAGGTGATTACTTAGGAAGGACGGTACAAGTTATTCCTCATATTACAAATGAAATTAAAGAAAATGTATATAGTTTTGAACAAGATGATATTGATATTGTTATTACAGAAATTGGTGGAACTGTAGGAGATATTGAAAGCCTGCCTTTTTTAGAGGCAATTCGTCAAATAGGATTAGAAAAAGCACCAGAAGATGTTATATATATTCATGTGACCCTTTTACCATATATATTTGGTTCAAATGAAATTAAATCAAAACCAACCCAACATTCAGTAAAAGAATTACAAAGCTTAGGAATAAAACCAGATATATTAGTTTGTAGAACAGAAGCAGATATTCCAGAATCTATAAAAGATAAACTTGCTCTATTTTGTAATGTTAGAAAATCTAGTGTTATTCCAAATAAAACAGCAGATTGTTTATATGCAGTACCTTTAATGTTAGAACAAGAAGGGTTAGCACGTGAAGTATGTGAAAAGTTACATTTAGAAAAAACAAATCCAGATAATTATGAATGGGAAGAAATGATTAAAAACATTAGAAATATTGATGAAGATAAAACTGTTACAATTGCTATTGTTGGAAAATACATTCAATTAGAAGATTCATATCTTTCTGTTTCAGAAAGTATCACTCATGCAGGATTTGCAAATCATGTAAAAACTAAAATAAAATTTATTGACTCTGAAACAATAACTAAAGAAAATGTAAAAGAAATGTTAAATGGATTAGATGGAATTATAGTTCCAGGTGGATTTGGAAACCGTGGAATAGAAGGAAAAATACAGACAATTCGTTATGCAAGAGAAAATAAAATCCCATTTTTAGGAATTTGTCTTGGTATGCAAATGGCAGTAGTTGAATTTGCAAAACATGTATTAGGACTAGAAGATGCAAACTCAGCAGAATTTGATGAAATTTGTAAAAATCCAGTAATTCATATTATGGATGACCAAGTAGGAATTAATAAAAAAGGTGGAACTATGAGACTAGGAGCATATCCTTGTACTATTAAAGATAATACTATTGCTAAAAATATCTATGGAGTTTCTAATATATCAGAAAGACACAGACATCGTTATGAATTTAACAATGATTATAAAGAGAGAATTGAAAATGCTGGTATGATTTGTTCAGGAACATCTCCAGATGGAAGATTAGTAGAAATAGTAGAAATTCCAGACCATCCATTTTTTATAGCAGGACAATTCCATCCAGAATTTAAGTCAAGACCAAATAGACCATCTCCATTATTTAAAGCATTAGTAAAGGCAGCAAAAGAAAATAATAAATGAAAAATAGTAAAACAGAATAAAGTTATAAAAACGTTCATACAAATAGTATGAACGTTTTTTGTGAAAAATATGTAAATTTTAGCAAACAGTATTGACATTTGCTAAATTTAGGTATAAATTATTAGCAGTCGAAGAAAAGGAGTGCTAATAATTTTATAAAAAATTCTTCGAATTTTAAAGGAGGGAAAAATTATGTTAAAACCATTACAAGACAGAGTTGTTATTAAAATGCTAGAAAGTGAAGAAACGACAAAAAGTGGAATTATTCTTTCTGCAAGTAGTAAAGAAAAACCACAAATAGCAAAAGTAATAGCAGTAGGACCAGGTTTAAAACAAGATGGAAAAATAGTTCCATTAGAAGTAAAAACAGGAGATAAAGTTGTTGTTAGTAAATATTCAGGAACAGAAGTAAAATACGAAGAAGAGGAATTCATTATTGTAAAAGAAAATGATATACTAGCAATTGTAGAATAATAGTGTAAACTAGCGTGAACGTGATATATATATATATATATATATATCACATGGGAGCGGAAATTTACTAAGAAAAAGAAAGGAAGGATTTAAAATGGCAAAGGAAATTAAATATGGTGAAGAAGCCAGAAAAAAATTATTAGATGGTGTAAATAAACTAGCAGATACAGTAAAAGTTACATTAGGACCAAAAGGAAGAAATGTAGTATTAGATAAAAGTTTTGGAGCACCACTTATTACAAATGATGGTGTAACAATTGCAAAAGAAATAGAACTTGATGATCCATATGAAAATATGGGAGCAAGACTTGTAAAAGAGGTATCAACAAAAACAAATGATGTAGCAGGTGATGGAACAACAACTGCTACTGTTCTTGCACAATCTATGATAAAAGAAGGTGTTAAAAACGTAGCAGCAGGAGGAGACCCAATGGCAATTAAACGTGGTATGGATAAAGCAGTAGAAATTGCAGTAGAAGAATTAAAAAACATTAGTTCAAATGTAAATGGAAAAGAAGATATAGCAAGAGTTGCAACAATTTCTGCAAATAATAAAGAAATTGGAACATTAATTGCAGATGCTATGGAAAAAGTATCAAAAGATGGAGTTATAACTATTGAAGAATCAAAAACTTCTAATACATATGTAGATGTAGTAGAAGGAATGCAATTTGACAAAGGATATGTATCACCATATATGGCAACAGATACAGAAAAAATGGAAGCAATTATGGATAATCCATATATTCTAATTACAGACAAAAAGATAAGTAATATTCAAGAAATTTTACCATTATTAGAAAGCCTAATGCAAGCATCAGGAAAACTAGTAATTATCTGTGATGATATTGAAGGAGAGGCACTATCAACTCTTATCTTAAATAAATTAAGAGGAGTATTAAATGTAGTAGCAGTAAAAGCACCAGGATATGGTGATAGAAGAAAAGAAATGTTAGAAGATATAGCAGTTCTTACAGGAGGAGAAGTGATTACTTCTGATTTAGGATTAGAATTAAAAGATACAACAATTGAACAACTAGGTAGAGCAAAACAAGTAAAAGTTCAAAAAGAAAATACTATTATTGTAGATGGAGCAGGAGATAAAGGAAAAATTGCAGAAAGAGTAAAACAAATTAGAGTAGGATTAGCAGAAACAACAAGTGAATATGATACAGAAAAATTACAAGAAAGACTTGCTAAAATTGCAGGAGGAGTAGCAGTTATTCAAGTAGGTGCAGCAACAGAAGTAGAAATGAAAGAGAAGAAATTAAGAATAGAAGATGCATTATCTGCAACAAAAGCAGCAGTAGAAGAAGGAATTGTAGCAGGTGGAGGAACAGCATATGTTAATATTAGTAAAAAAGTGGAAGAAGTAGCAAAACAATTAAAAGATGATGAAAAATTAGGAGCAAGAATTGTATTAAAAGCATTAGAAGAACCAGTAAAACAAATTGCAATAAATGCAGGACTAGAACCAGCAGTTATATTAGAAAAAGTAAAAAATAGTGATATAGGATTCGGATTTGATGCATCAAATGATAGTTATGTAGATATGAAAAAAGTAGGAGTAGTAGATCCAACAAAAGTAACAAGAAGTGCACTTCAAAATGCAGCAAGTATTGCTTCAATGGTACTTACAACAGAAAGTATTGTAACAGATAAAAAAGAAGAAAAATCATGTAATTGTGGACACAATGATATGCCTACTGATATGGGAGGAATGTATTAAAATTTGGCAAATCGCATAATATATGATATAATAATTATGTAACCAAAAAGCCACAGAGCAAAAATAGAAAGGAAAACATTAAAATGAAAGAACGGAAAGAAGATGTAAAGGATTTGGAAAGAAAAGCATTAAATGATGTAATTGGGCAGCAACAAGAAACACAAGAAGATGCCCAATTATCCATAACTCGTTGGCAAGTAGCTTGCGTAATGCTACTCATTATTGCAATAGGATTAGGGATATGTTCATATGATAGCTATAAATTAGGCTATCAGGATGGATATGAAAAAAGCGAGTCCATGAACAAAGTTACAGGGAAACAAAAAGTGGTAGAAGACGAAAAGATATATACATATGAAGATAGCTTTACTAACGGCTGCAATTTAAGTAATGCATATTATGTATTACGGTTTGACCAATTGATTCCCAATAAAGAAAAACAGGACTTGATAACATGGGCGGAGGAGATAATGCAGAATCCTAATTCAGAAGCTGTTGCAGAATTTTTAAATGCTTATAGCAAAAAAATTTCTGAATATTATTGATGTTTTACTGATTTAATCGAATTATGAAGATTATAAAAAAAGGCAAAGTTCTATAAAAGAACAATGCCTTTTTTTAATGGATTTCTAATTTCGAATGACTAATATCTAATCTCTAAATTAGCAACATCCACCACATCTACCGCCGAAGCCGTTTCCACCACAACAGCAGCAAAGAACTAATATAACTATAATGATCCAAATGCAGTTGTCTCCACCGAAACCACAGCCGCATCCACATCCGCAACCTCTATTTTCTGGCATAATCTTTCCCCCCTTTCAAATGTTTAATGTACTTCTCAGTTTAAGGGCAAGATTTACTAGTTGCATCTGCATGTGCAGTTTCTGTTGCCACAGCTACCGAAAAAGTAGTAAAAATAAGATAATGAACCATAAAATCTCACTGTTACAACAATTTCCCATTTTAAGCAACCTCCCTATAAAGAACTTAAGTTTTTTGTTCTTTCGTATGGTATATACTATTCTTTTATTAAAAAAAGTGTTACAAAATTTTAAAAACTAATTATTATAAATTTATAGTTATATTAAAACTATATTATTTAGCAATAGCATGTATCTAGTGATATATTTATTTTTAAAATTCAACAATTTATTTAAAAAAACTATACAAAAAATAATAATAAATGATATAATTCATATAAACCAAACTTAAAAAGAAGGGGTATTTTATATGGGAAATATTGTATTATTAGATGATTTAACAATTAATAAAATTGCAGCAGGGGAAGTAGTAGAAAGACCAGCATCTGTTATAAAAGAAATGGTTGAAAACTCAATTGATGCAGGAGCAAGTGCAATTAATATTGAAATTAAAAATGGAGGAATTTCATATATTCGCATTACAGACAACGGAAAAGGAATTGCAAGTGATGATTTAGAAATTGCTTTTGAAAGACATGCAACAAGTAAAATAAGAAATGCTAGTGATTTAGAACAAATTAAATCTATGGGATTTCGTGGAGAAGCATTAGCAAGTATTGCAGCAATTGCTAATGTAGAAATGATTTCAAGAACACAAGATGCATCTTCTGGAAATAGAATTATAGTAGAAGCAGGAAAAGTACTATTATTAGAAGAAACTGGTTGTCCTATTGGAACTACAATAACTGTACAAAATTTATTTTTTAATACACCAGTAAGATACAAGTTCTTAAAAAAAGATTATACAGAATCAGGTTATATAGAAGATATTGTGACAAGACTTTGTTTAATTCATCCCAAAATTGCTTTTAAATTAGTAAATACAGGAAAAACCATATTACAAACTTCTGGAAATGGAAACATTCAAGATGTTATTTATGCAATATATGGTAACGATATTGCAAATAATATACTAGAAATGGATTATAATTATGAAGATATCCATATTACAGGAGTAGTAGGAAAACCAGAAATAGCAAGGTCAAATCGTTCTAATCAATTATTTTTTGTTAATTCAAGATATATAAAAGATAAGACACTATCTAGTGCAACAGAGAATAGTTTTAAAGGGCTATTACCAATTGGAAAATATGGATTTGTTATATTAAATATACAATTAGACCCAACAAAAGTAGATGTAAATGTACATCCTGCTAAATTAGAAGTTCGTTTTCAAGAGGAAAATAAAGTATTTAAAGCAGTATATCATGCAATTAAAGACACTTTATTAAAATCAGAATTAATTGAGGGTGTAGAAAAAGGACAAGATATAAAAACATATGAAAATAGTTATATAAAACAAACACAAAAATCAAATATTACAGATTTATTCCGTAAAATTAAAAAAGAAGAAAAACCACAACAAGACCAAACAAAAATGAATAACAATGTAATAGAAGATATTTTTCAATCAAAAAATAGTTTGCAAAATTCCTTTGAACAATTAGAAAATAATAATGAAAATAAGACTAATTCTAGTAGAAAAATAGAAGAACAAAAAAAGAATTTTTATGAAGAATTAGTAGCACTACAAAATAAATTAAAAGAAGAAACTAAAAATAATCCAAATTTACATACAGACATTGATAAATTAATTAATGATACTAAAAAAATAGAACAAATAGATAAACAAGAAGAAACAATTTCAGCAATGAAATTACAAGAAAATGATGAAAAATATAAAGTAATAGAAAAAATAGAAATGGACAAACCTAATATACAATCTGTAGAAAATAAAGATTTGCAAAACACTGAAAATATGCAAAATGCATCAATAGTTAATAACATATTGCAACAACAAACAACAAACAATAGTGAAATATCTGATATACACAAACAACAAAACAATGAAAATAAAATTGATGACAATACAAATATACAACAACACACAGATAATGAAATATTAGAAGCGAAAGAACAAATAACAAGTCAAGAAATTGAAGAAATGATACAAAAAATAGATAATGAAAAAGATATAGAAAAAACACCAGAATTTACTAATATGTATCAAAAAATATTTGGAAAGCTACCAGCTTCTGTAGAAGAAGAAAGAAAACAAGAAAAAGAAAAAATAAATGCCTATGAATTAATAAAAGATAATAATGTATCTATGTTTGAAAATATAGAAGAATATCAAAAACCAAACTATAAATTTGTAGGAATTGCTTTTGATACTTACATTATTATTGAAATTGAGAAAGAATTATATATAATTGATCAACATGCAGCACATGAAAGAGTAATGTATGAAAAAGTAAAACAAAACTATTATTCTGATACAAATAAAGATTCACAAATGCTTTTACTACCAGATATTATTACTTTAACACATAGAGAAATGGATATTTTAAAAGATAATTATGAAATGTTTGAAAAAGCAGGTTTTATGCTAGAAGAATTTGGAGAAAATACAATAAAATTAACAGGTGTACCTAATATATGTTTAGAATTAGATACAAAAGAACTATTTTTAGAAACATTAGATGAGATTAATACAGTAGCAAGAACTGCAAAACAAGAAATTGAAGAAAGATTTATTGCAACAGTGGCATGTAAAGCAGCAGTAAAAGCAAATATGGATTTAACATTTGAAGAAGTAGATTCTTTAATGAATAATTTATTAGTATTACCAAATCCATTTACTTGTCCACATGGAAGACCAACAGCAATTAGAATGGATCAAACAGATATTGAGAAAAAATTTGCAAGAAGAAAATAAAAAGGAGAAAACATGATTTTTATAATATTAATATCAATAATTCTCTATATTGTAGCAATTGTAATGACTATAAGTAATTTATATTCATTTGAAAAAAATGAAAAAATAAAATTTATTACAATAGGTCTAATAGTAGTATTAATTATTACTTTTATTATAGTAGAAATTAGTAGTATAGGGATAAGAAATGGAAATAATAATCATATAATAGCTACAAAAACAACATCAATTTTACTATTTGCACCTATTAATTTAGGTTTGATTTTACCATATGTTGCTAATCTAAAAAATAAAGAAAAACAAAAACAATTAGATTCTAAAAAATTAAAGAAAAAGATTATGTGGTATACAATTATTATAGTAGTTTGTATAATAATAGAAATTAGTTATATTAAAGGATTTCAAGTGGGATTATTAAGTAGTGTTAAAAATAAATGATAAAAGGTGGTTATTATATGAAACCAAAGGTAATTGTAATATGTGGTCCTACAGCATCTGGGAAAACTGATTTATCAATTGAACTTGCAAAAAATATAGATGGAGAAATTGTATCTGCAGACTCTATGCAGATATATAAAGATATGAATATAGGAAGTGCAAAACCAACAAAAGAAGAAATGCAAGGAATTAAGCACTATTTACTAGATTTTATTCCACCAAACAAGCGTTATAGTGTAGCAGATTATAAAAAAGATGCATTAGAAGCAATACAAAATATTTTAAAAAAAGGAAAGAATCCAATTATAGTAGGGGGAACAGGATTATATATAGACTCTCTTATTTATAATATTGAATATCCAGAACTTAAAATAGATGAAACATATAGAGAAAAATTAGAAAACATAGTAAAAAAAGAAGGATTGGAAGTTTTATATAAACAAGCATGTAGTATAGATTCTTTAGCAATGGAAAGAATTAGCCTAAATGACAAAAAAAGAATATTAAGAGTTTTGGAAATCTATCATTTAACAGGAAAAACAAAGACACAGCAAGAAATAGAATCAAGAAAAAAAGATATACCATATGACTATTTTGTATTTGCTTTAAATATGGATAGGGAAATATTATATAATAGGATTAATAAAAGAGTAGATAAAATGATTGAACAAGGTTTAATTAATGAGGTAAAAACTATAAAAGAAAAATATAAATCTTTTCCAACAGCAATGCAAGGATTAGGATATAAAGAAATTGTGGAATATTTAGATGGAAAACTTACTAAACAAGAATCAATAGAAAAAATAAAACTAGAAACAAGAAGATATGCTAAACGACAATTAACATGGTTTAGAAAAAATAAACAAACTGTCTGGTTAAATGCTTTAAACGAAAGAAAAGAAAATATCAAAATTATTCTGGAGGGAATAAATTGAAAAAAAATGGTAAAATTATTACTAATAAAATATCTAAAAAACAAATCAATATAAAAAAAGTAGTAATTGCTTATATAATAAGTGGTGTGGTTTTGATTTATTTTGTATATGCAATTATACAATTAATTAGACAACCAACAGATATTATTGCAATTGAGAATGGAAATTTATCAGAAGAAGAAAATGCAGTAGGGTATGTAATAAGACAAGAGACTGTTATCCAAGGAAATAATTACAAAAATGGGATGATACAAATAAAATCAGAAGGAGAAAGAGTAGCAAAAGGAGATCCAGTTTTTAGATATTACAGTAATAACGAAGAAAACTTAGTCAAAAAAATACAAGAATTAGATATAAAAATACAAGATGCAATGGCAAATGAAAAAGATTTATTTTCAAGTGATATGAAACTATTAGAAAATCAAGTACAAGAAAAATTATTAGAAGTAGAAAAATTAAAAGATGTACAAAAAGTAGCAGAATATAAAAAAGACATTAACGCAAAAATTACTAAAAAGGCGAAAATTGCAGGAGATTTAAGTCCATCTGGTTCATATATTAGAAAATTAATAGAAGAAAGAAGTATGTATGAAAGTTCACTAAATTCTGGCTCAGAATATATAAATGCACCAGAAAGTGGAATAGTATCATATAGAGTAGATGGATTAGAACAAGTCTTAACTCCAGAAAGTTTTCAAACCTTAAATAAGAAATTTTTAGAAGATTTAAAATTGAAAACAGGAGAAATGATAGCAAGTAGTAAAGAAAGCGGAAAAATTGTTAACAATTTTGAAGGATATATAGTAACAAGTCTTTTAACAGAAAAATCAGAGCAAATTAAAGTAGGAGATAGTGTAAAACTTAGATTATCTAATAGTGAAGAAATTACTGCTAAGGTAGAATATATTACTGAAGAAGAAAATTCAAGATTAATAATATTTAAAATTACAAATGGACTAGAATTACTAGCAAATTATAGAAAAATAACATTTGATATTATTTGGTGGAGCTATACTGGACTAAAAGTTCCAAATACCGCTTTAGTAAGTGAAATAAGTAGTCAAGATGAACAAAAACAAGTATACTATATTATTAGGAATCGTGCAGGATATACAGATAAAATACCAGTAAAAGTATTAAAACAAAATTCATCTTATTCTATTATAAGCAATTATGAAACGACACAATTAAAAAGTGAACTAGGATATAGTGATATACAAGCAAGACAAGCTAAAACGATTATGTTACATGATGAAATACTAATAAATCCACAATAATAATATTACAAAAATATTACAGAAAAATTAAGAATAAATTACAATCATAAAATGTATTGACAAGAATACAAAAAAGTAAGATACTAATGATAAATACCAAGGAGAAAATTAGGAGGTTTAAAAATGGCAGGAGCTGTAATGAATAAAATTTGGGATTTCTTTGGAATGGACAATGCTCAAGGAGCAGAAGATGATGAACTAGAAGATAAAGTATATGATTATGAGTATGAAGATTATGAAGAAGAACAAGAGCCAAAAACAATATTTGGAAGAAAAAATAAAATAGTAAATATGCCACAAGTTCAACAAGTAAGAATGGTAATTTCACAACCAACTACATTTGAACAATCAGAAGAAATTTGTAATTATTTAAAAGATAAGAAATCTGTTATTGTGAACTTAGAATATGTTAATAAAGATATTGCAAGAAGAATTGTTGATTTTATTAGTGGATCTGTACATGCATTAGATGGTCATATTCAAAAAATATCAAATTCAATTTTTCTAATTGCACCAATTAATTACGAAATAGCAAATGAAATGGCAAGAGAAGAAATTAAAAACAGATTATCTGTTTCATGGCTAAAAAATAATTAAAGTTACATAGAAGTCGGAAGTCAGCATCGAAGACAAATATTTTGATACTTACAGCCGACTTTTAATATATACACAATAAAGGAGGAAGAAAAATGCTAACACCATTAGAAATCGAAAATAAAAAATTTGCAAAACAAATGGTAAATGGATATAATGTAGATGAAGTAGATGAATTCTTGGATTTATTAACAGTAGATTATGAAAGATTATATAAAGAAAATACAGAAGCAAGAGCCAAAATAGAAGAATTAGATGAAGATGTTACACATTATAGAGCAATTGAAAATACATTACAAAGTACATTAATGATGGCACAATCAACAGCAGAAGAAGTAAAAAATGTTGCAAAACAACAAGCAGAACAAATTATCAATGAAGCACAAACTGCTGCAAGACAAGATATTATTGCATTAGAACAACAAATTCTTTTAAAAAAGAAAGAATTAGAAGATGCACAAAAACAATTTGATATATATAAAGCAAAAATGGAATCTTTATTAATATCACAATTAGAAATACTAAAAGAAATTAATAAAGACTAGAGATACAAAAGAAATAAGGCAGAGAGAAAAATATTACTCTCTGCCTTTTGTAAATTTCTATAAATATAAGACTCCAATGTATTAAACTATAAAAGATTAAGATATGAGAGAAAAATCTTATTTTTTGTTGATAATTTACAAATTAGCAAATAAAAAGAAAATCTTATTACAAAAGTGTTAAATGTATGTTACATTTCAGTTATTTCTATTGACTTATCAATAAAACCTAAATAAAATATAGGTGTAAAAAGAGAGGGCAAAAATGCGAGTAATTAGTGGAAAAGCAAAAGGAATTAGACTAGCTTCTTTAGAAGGAAATCTAACAAGACCAACATTAGATAGAGTAAAAGAGGCTCTTTTTAATATTATACAAACTGATATAGTAAACACTACAGTATTAGATCTTTTTGCTGGAAGTGGAGCATTAGGAATTGAAGCATTAAGTAGAGGAGCAAAAAAAGTAATATTATGTGATAAATCTCCAAAAGCTATTAACACTATAAAAATCAATTTAGAGAAAACAAAGCTAGATAAAAATGCAGAAATTATTTTGAAAGATTATGAAAAAGCACTTAATATTTTAAAAGGAAAAGAAAAATTTGATTTAATATTTATAGATCCACCATATGCAGATAATATGGTAAAAAAATCTATTTTAAATATTATGGAATTTGATTTATTAAACAATAATGGAAAAATAATAATTGAAACAGATGATGAAGAACGTATTTTAAAGGATTTAGAACAAATCCAGGTGAATGTATATGATTTAAGAAAATATGGAAGAGTTAAGATTATCTTCTTAAATCGAAAGGGGTAAAGAAATGGAAATATTTACATTACTAGAAACATTAGAAGAGATGTTAGAAGAAAGTAAAGCAATACCTTTTTCTGGTAAATGTGTTGTAGAAAAAGATGAAATATTAAATATCATTAAAGAGATAAGAATAAAACTTCCAGATGAATTAAAACAAGCAAAATGGGTAAAAGAAGAAAGACAAAAAATTTTAGTAGAAGCCCAAAAAGAAGCAGATGAAATTGTAAAAGAAGCAGAAAATAGAATTATTTCTATGATTGATGAACATGAAATTACAAGAAAAGCATATGAACAAAAAGCACAAATTATAGAAACAGCAAATGAAATGTCTAGAGAAATATCAAAAGGAACAAAAGATTATGCAGACAATCTTTTAGAAAAAGTGGCAGTAGTTTTAGAAGATGCTTTAAAAACAGTTCAAAACAATAGAAAAGAATTAAAATAAAACTTTAGACTCAGAAAATCGGATAAATAAAGATTATTAAATATTTGCTTGTTTCCGAATTTCTGATTTTTTTAACTATTTTTAAAATATAAATAAACTTATATAAATAGGAAGGAAGAAGAAAAAGTGGCAAAAGGAAGAAGAAAAACAAATACAAATAAATCAAGAAAAAAGCAAAACAAAATTGATATTGACTTAGCTGTTGTATCAATGATTATTCTTAGTATATTATTAGTAGTATTAATTTACACAAATTCAGGTTATATTGGAAAAACACTCAGTCCAATACTTGGTGGTATTATGGGATGGATGAAATACATATTACCAATTGGGACATTTTTTATTGCTATTCATTTAGCATGTGAAAAAAAAGAAACATTAACAAAAAAACTAATTCAATATGGATTTTTTTTGATTTGTATAGGTGTTATAATGTGTATTTATCAAATGACTAAAGGAAATATAGATTCAAGCCAAGACTTTTCAAAAGTAATACAACAATCATATGAATTAGGACAAAAAAATATTGGTGGAGGAGCAATTGGAGCAATTGTAGCAATTCCAGTAGTTCAATTACTTGGTGAAACAGGAGGAGTAATTTTAGCAATTGGAGTAGCATTAATTATATTAATTTTTATGTTTGGTATTCATCCAGCAATGCTTATTACATCTTTAGTAGATAAGATGGAAGAAAAACAACAAGACAGAAAAGAGCGTAGACTAGAACAAATGCAAGAAGATGATGAGGATGAATATGAGGATGATGTAACAAGTAAAAAAGAAGAAAAAATTATTAGACCAATACCACCAAAGAAAAAAATAGTAAGACAAGAAAAAAGAAGAAAATCATCTATTGATATTCCATTAGATGATGACCAAATAACTATTAATATGGATGATGATGGTGATAAAATAAAAAAATATGATCATAGTCAAGATGACTTATTCCCACTTGGAATGTCATCAAAAAGAATAGAACCAAAAGAAGAACTATCACCAAACGAATTAGAAGCAAATTTATTTAAAACAGAAGAACCAGTAAAAGAAGACAAAAGTAAAGAAGTTTTAGTATTAGAACATACTGTAACAGTAGGAGAAGAAAACTATGAATTTCCACCTATAGAATTATTAAGTATGGGGAAAACAAATCGGATTAAAAGGAACGAAAAAAGCAATTGCAGATAATGCAACAAGACTTCAAAAAACTTTATATAGTTTTGGAGTATCTGCAAAAGTAGAAAATGTGTCTGTTGGACCATCTATTACAAGATATGAATTAAAACCAGCAGAAGGTGTAAGAGTAAACAAAATAGCAAATCTTGCGGATGATATTGCACTAAATTTAGCAGCAGCATCAATTCGTATTGAAGCACCAATTCCTGGAAAACAAGCAGTAGGAATTGAGGTACCAAATCAAGAAACAGAAATGGTGCATTTAAGAGATATTTTAGAAACTTCAACATTTGGAAATTATTCTTCAAACCTAGCTTTTGCACTTGGAAAAGATGTTGCAGGAAATGAAGTAGTAACAGATATTGCAAAAATGCCACATGTTTTAATTGCAGGAAGTACAGGTTCACGGAAAGAGTGTTTGTATTAATACATTAATTACAAGTATTATTTATAAAGCAAAACCAAGTGAAGTAAAACTTGTTATGGTAGATCCGAAAGTAGTTGAACTTTCAGTTTATAATGGAATACCACACTTATTAATTCCAGTAGTAACAGATCCTAAAAAAGCAGCAGGAGCACTTGCTTGGGCAGTACAAGAAATGGTAAATAGATATGGATTATTTGCAAACAAAGGTGTAAGAGATATTAAAGGATATAATGAAGCTATAGAAAAAGAAGGCTCAAGCGAGAAATTACCACAAATTGTTATTATTATAGACGAGCTTGCAGACCTTATGATGGTAGCAGCAAAAGATGTAGAAGATGCAATTTGTCGTTTAGCACAAATGGCAAGAGCTGCAGGAATGCATTTAGTAATTGCAACACAAAGACCATCTGTTGATGTAATTACTGGTATTATTAAAGCAAATATTCCTTCAAGAATTGCATTTGCTGTTTCTTCTCAGGTAGATTCAAGAACAATTTTAGATATGGTTGGAGCAGAAAAATTACTTGGAAAAGGTGATATGTTATTTTATCCATCAGGAGCACCAAAACCAACAAGATTACAAGGAGCATTTGTATCAGATAAAGAAGTAGAAAAAATAGTAGATTTCTTAAAATCTGGAGCAGAAGTGCAATATAATGAAGACATATTAGAATCAATTGAAAAATCAAATAGTACAGATAAAGAATTGGAACAAAAAGATGAAGATGATGATACAGACCCATTTTTAGAAGATGCAATAGAAACAGTAATTCAAACAGGTCAAGCATCTACTTCATTTATTCAAAGAAGATTTAAAGTAGGATATGCAAGAGCTGGAAGAATTATTGATCAAATGGAACAAAGAGGCATTATATCAGGATATGAAGGAAGTAAACCTCGTACAGTATTAATGCCAAAAGAAAGATGGCAAGAATTAAAAATGGGAAAACAAGAAGAGGTAAAAACAAAAGAAGAAGAAGAGGTTTAAAAAATCCTCTAAAAGATGAACTGTAGATAAACCTTAACAAAAGAGAAAGGAAAAGAGTTATGGGCACAGAAAATATTTTGTCAAAAATTACACCAAAAGATTATCATAATGAATTAGAAGTTATTTTAGATGACAAAGATTTTAAAGAGGATGTAAAAAATCTTCTTCTTTCATGTGTTTATAAAATTGAAGCAGGATATGAAGACTATAAGATGGTAAAAAGAATAGTAGAAACTAAAAAAGAATATCTAGAAAAAATAATGGAAATTTTAAAGAAAAAATGTAATCATATTGAAATTATAAAAGATGAAAAAAACGATAATAATACAAAAAAATACGAAATAAATAAAATGGATGGAACTATTTATTTATGGCATCCAAATGAAAGTATGTTATTATATGCAATTTATGAAATTGATGATAGACAAATATATGTAGATGAAAAATATAGTATACTTCGTATAGCTTTATCAGAACTATTAAACAAAGGAGAAAATATCAATAATTTAGAAGTATTACGAGATTTTAATGGTTGGAATTGGAATACAAGTCCAAAAGAAATTGGAGAAGTTACTCTAAATTTAATTTATCAAAATTTAATATATTTGCTTG
The DNA here is from genome assembly GCA_947363765.1 of uncultured Clostridium sp. Lineage (GTDB taxonomy): Bacteria > Bacillota > Clostridia > TANB77 > CAG-508 > RGIG8482. Next base: position 40,381 of record CANAQC010000007.1, read on the forward strand.
GGTTACCAATTCTAAAAAAGTGGATTTATATGGGTGATACTAAGGACTACCTAGAAGTAGTAAAACAAAAATTAATTTTAAATTATGGAGAAGAAAATGCAAAAGAAATATTTAAATGGATTGAAAAATTAGCTTTTGTTATTCTACGGAGAAAATAATGAAAAAGAAAAGGAAAGTTTGTTAGAAGAAAAAGAAGAAATAGAAAAAGAATTACAAAGGTTAAATGATAAAAGAACACTTTTAGATGAAGTGTCAAAACAAAAAAAAGAAGCTTTACACAAAATTAAAGAAATTGATACCATACTAAATGATAAAAAATTATTAGAAAAAGAGTATAAAACAAGAAATGATAAACTTCCAGAATATAATAAAATTTTTAGTATAGCACATTTAACAGAAATATTATCAAAACAAAGAAAAAAAATTATGACTAAAATGGAGGAAGAAAGTAGAATTTTAGACCCAAATTACTATATGAAGGTAAGGAGTAATTTAGAAGAAAAAAAAGAATTATTAGATTACATTAATTTAGAAGATAAAAATAAAAAAACTAAAAAAGAATATAGTATTTCATTACAAAAAGTAGTAATGAATTGTTTAAGAATACAAATTCAACAAGCAAAAAGAAAAGAAGAAATCATGGAGCTAATATACAAATTTAGATATTATAATTTTATTTATTTAGATGATACCACTTATATAAAAGATGAAGAAGAATTAAAAGAAAAGAAAAAAGAGCTAGAATATTTACTAATTAGGAAGGCAATAAAAGAAAAGGTAATGCTTAAAATAACAAAAAATGAAAGCATTAATATTCAAATATTACAAAAATTATTAGAAACTAGAATTATTAACTTAGAAAAGATAGTATTTGAATTACAAGAGGAAAAATTAGTAGGATATCTTTATGATGGAGATATATTAGAAAAAAAAATACCTATACAAGGTATTAATAAAACAGATATTTTAATTAAGAAAAATAAAAAAATAAAATTAATAATATAAATTTTTTAGGAGGAAGCTTATGAAGATAACATTTTTAGGAGCAACAAAAACTGTAACAGGTTCAAATTTTTTAGTAGAAGCTTGTGGAAAAAAATTTTTAGTAGACTGTGGTATGTATCAAGGAAAAGCAACAGAAGAAAAAGAAAATGATGCTCCATTTTTATTTAATGTTGAACAAATAGACTTTGTGTTATTAACACATGCACATATTGACCATTCAGGACGAATTCCAAAACTATATAATGATGGATATAGAAATCAAATTATTGCAACAAAAGCAACTTGTGAACTTTGTAGTATTATGCTACCAGATAGTGGACATATTCAAGAAATGGAAATAGAATGGAGAAATCGTAAGCGCAAAAGAGAAGGAAAAAAAGAATTACCACCACTTTATACAGCAGAAGAAGCCACAAAATCTTTAGAATTATTTAGACCAGTACAATATGATGAAATCATAGATATAGATGAAAATATAAAAGTTAGATTTAATGACGCAGGTCATATGTTAGGTTCTAGCATTATAGAAATATGGGCAAATGAGGATGGAGAAACTAAAAAGGCAGTATTTACAGGAGATATTGGAAATAATGATATTCCTCTCTTAGCATCTCCAACAATGATAGAATCAGCAGATTATTTAGTAATGGAATCAACATATGGTAGTAGATTACACATGAAAAATGACGATAAAGCAGAAATATTTTTAAATATTGTATCAGAAACATTAGATAATGGAGGAACAGTAGTTATACCATCTTTTGCAGTAGGAAGGACACAAGAAATTTTATATGAGTTAAATAAGTTAAAAGAGAAACATGATGATAAAGAATTTATAAGAAAATATGAAACTTTAATGAAAGTACCAGTTTTTGTAGATAGTCCTCTTGCAATTTCTGCAACAGAAATATTTAGAAAAAATATGGATTTATTTGATGATGATGTGCAACAGGCTATGGAAGAAGGCGATAATCCATTAGAATTTCCAGGGCTACAATTTACAAAAACAGCAGAAGAATCTAAAGAATTAAATGAAAAAGAACGGTTCTTCTATTGTTATTTCTGCAAGTCGGTATGTGTGAGGTTGGACGTATTAAACATCATTTAAAACATAATCTTTGGAACCCAAAAAGTACAATTTTATTTGTTGGTTACCAAGCAGAAGGAACATTAGGAAGTAAATTAGTTAATGGAGAGAAGAAAGTAAAAATATTTGGAGAAGAAATTGCAGTAAATGCAAGAATTGAATATATTGAAGGATATTCAGGTCATGCTGACCAAGAATGGCTGTTAAACTTCATTTATTCTTTCATTCAAAAACCAAAACAAATATTTTTAGTACATGGGGAACAAGACTCCCAAGAAGTATTAAAAGAAAAAATACTAAAAACAACAGATATTCCTGTTATTATACCAGACTTTGGAGAAACATATGAATTAAAAGAAAATGTGGAACTAACAAATAAATTAGAGTTAACTACAAGATATAAACCATTAAGATTAGAAGTAATAGAACGTATGCAAAAATTAAAAGATGAAGTAGAAGATATGGCTAAGATTATAAAAGACGAAATTATTACAGAAAAAGCAAAAGATGCAGAAGTAGCATCTATTAATGAAAAAATAAAAGAATTAGAAAGACAAATTGTGAAAATTATAGAAGAATAAGGGGAAAATAAATAATGCAAACAAAATATTTAAATGATGCAATAATTGGAAACAAGAAAATGGTTGCAAGTTATAATAAAAAAGGAGAACTATTAAGATTATATTATCCAGCACCAGACCATAAACAATATATAGATTATTGCTATGCAGGATTAAAAATTAATGATTCATGTCTTGTTAATTTATATGATGATATAAATAATCAATACAACCAATATTATACACAAGATACTAATGTGTTAAATACCCAAATATATAATACATATTTTAATTTAAAAGTTAACCAATTGGACTTTGTACCAGTTAAAGAAAATATATTAGTCAAAAAGTATGAATTTATAAATGAAAACAATATTGATTTAGATATAAAATTTTTATTACATTCAAAATTACTTTCTAATGAAAACAATCCAGTTAGTTGTAAAATAATAAAGCAAGGAATGATTCAATATTGTCATGATGATATGATAATAATTTCTTCAAATAAAACACCATTAAAGAGTTTTCAAATTAATGATACAAATTCTAATATTTATACAGGAGTAATTTATGACAAAGATTATATTGGGATGAGTGAAGATTCAAGTATTAGTTATGATATTGGTATATTAAAACCAAATCAGAAAAAAGAACTATTAATATATCTATGGATAAACCAAAATAATGAAGATTATAAAATAGATGAGATTATAAAGAAAAATGAAACAATTCAAAATATAAATTTTGAAAAGGAATTAGAAACTACAATTAAATATTGGAGAAAATATGTAAAACAACATCAAACACTAAATTTAAAAACTGAAACAGAATATGATAAAAAAATTAAAAACATATATAATAGAACTATTTTATTATATCCTTTACTTACTAATGAAGAAACAGGAGGGATTTTGGCAAGTATTGAAATAGATGAACATAAAACACAATGTGGAAGATATAGTTATTGTTGGACTAGGGATGCTGTATTTGTTACTAAAGCACTTGATATTCTTGGAATGGAAAAAGAAACTGAAAAATTTTATAAAACATTTTGTAAAAATACACAAAGCAAAACTGGTATGTGGGAACAACGCTTTTTTACAGATGGAAGACTTGCACCATGTTGGGGGTATCAAATAGATGAAACAGCAAGTGTTATTTATGGAGTATATGAACACTATAAAAAAACAAATAATATAAAATTTTTAAAAGATAACTTAAAAATGATAGAAAAAGCAAATAAATTTTTACAAATATATGTATATGATATTTTAGAAGAAAAAAAACAAATGCATGTAAGCTATGATTTATGGGAAATGCATGAAGGTATACACTTATACTCTATAGCAAGCATATTTGCAGCATTTGATGCAATGGTTAAAATTTATGATATATTAAAACGAAACATAGAAAAACAAAGTACGACTAGCAGACTAAAACAAGAAAATATTATAAAAGAAGAAGAGATTTTAAAACAAAATTTAACTAAAATAAAAGAATATGTAATAAACAAATTTTATGATGAAGATAAAAAATGTTTTAAAAGAAATGATAAAGATGAAAAAATGGATATTAGTATACTAGGAGCAGTAACACCATTTTGCATGTTTTCACCAAAAGAAAAGAAAATTACAAATACAGTAGAGAAAATAAATTTAACCTTACGAACATTTACAGGAGGATATAAACGTTTTGAACAAGACCACTATAGAAATGGAAATCCATGGCCAATTGCAACATTATGGATGGCCCTATATTATATTGAGATACATGAATATAAAAAAGCAAAGGAATGCTTGGATTTTGTAGTATCATCTAGCACTAAGCATGGTTTTTTAGCAGAACAAGTAGATAATGATACAATGCAAGCTAATTGGGTAATAGGACTTGGTTGGAGTCATGCAATGTTCATTATTGTATTAGAAAAATTAAACATATTGAATATAAAAAAATAAACAAAATGAAAAAATGCTGATGATAAAAATATTGTTACATAAAATGTACAAGAGAAGAAAAGATAGTGGATGGCTAGAAATTTTAAATAGATAGAAATGTGCCTAAAATTGAATTAGTATTAGCAAATGTAAAAATGGTTATAGAAATATTATAAAAATGAAATAAAAGTAATTGTGTAATTATAAAAAGTCTAGTATAATAATACTAGATTTTTATGTCTTGGAGGATGAATGGAAACAAAAAAAGAAAAAAAGGCTATAAGCAAAATAGTATATATTATTGTTTTACTTATCCTAGCATTTATTGTAACTAAATTATATAGCGCATTTGATAAAAATAATTTTAATGATTTTGTAAGAACAGAATATATTTTATATACTTCTGAATTTACAAGAGATAATATTATTAAATATTCAAAAAATGATAGTTATAAAATTAAATCAGATACTCCAAATGATGCAATGTTTTATAAAGAAATAGAAGTAATTCCTAATACTCCATATAAAGTAACTTGTATGGTTAAAACACAAGATATAGTAACTACAAAAGAAGTATCTAATGCAGGAGCAAATATTAGTATTGCAGATACTGTGGAAAAATCAAAAAGCATTACAGGTACAAGTGATTGGCAAAAACTAGAATTTATATTTAATTCTAAAAATCGCACTAGTGTAAAATTAGGATTTAGATTAGGTGGATATGATGATAACTGTACAGGTAGTGCATGGTTTTCGGATTTTACAATTGAACAAGGTAGTAATCAAAAAGATTCAAACTGGAATTTTGCATGTTTTATATTTACAAATACAGATGTAGTATTACAAGAAAATGGTGAACAAAAAGAAATAAAACTCAAAATGACTGGTACTGATATATTAGATATGAAACAAAATATGGCACGTTTTAAAACTTCATGTAATGAATTATCAAAAGGAAAAATGAGTGTTAATTATGATATAATAACGATTGAAGAGCCAATTACTACACTTTCTTATGATAATGAAAATGGGTATTATGTGGGTCCTGAAAATATACAAAATACAATAGAACCATATATAAATAGTAATAATTATGACCATATATTTATATGTGTTCGACTAGGAGATAGTAAACATCAAAATGACATTCCAGTTTATGATTGGATTGGTCTTGGTGGAATGGATTATTTAGGAATTGGATTTTCTAATATTCGTTTGCCAAATAGTACTAAAAATTATATTTACAAATATGATAGCAGAATAAATACATTTCCAGAAGAAGTATTTATACATGAGTTTCTACATTCATTAGAAAGAAATTCAAAAGAATATGGTTTCGAAAGACCAGAATTACATGATTATGCAAAATATGGTTATAAAGAAGAACGTTTGCAAGGTTTAAAAAAGTGGTATGAAGATTATATGAATAAAAATATAAAAACAGATTCTGGGTATATTGGTTTAGATGAAAGAATTTATGAATTAAAACCAAACCATGAAGAAGACTTTACATATACATATAAATTGAATGAATTTAAAGATTCACAAAATTTTGTACAAAAAATAAAACAAATTATTACAAAAGCATTTAAAAATTTAACTACAATTACAATAAAAAAGGAAGGAAATAATATATAAATGAAAGTATCAGACTTTATGTATGACTTACCAGAAGAACTAATTGCTCAAACACCAATATTAAAAAGAGACGAATCAAAATTAATGGTATTAGATAGAAAAAATAAAACTATTGAACACAAAGTTTTTAAAGATATTTTAGATTATTTAAAACCAGGAGACTGTTTAGTAAGAAATAATACAAAAGTAATACCAGCACGACTTTATGGAACAAAAGATACAGGTGCAAGAGTAGAATTCCTTTTATTAAATAATATAAAAGGAGATATTTGGGAAACAATTGTAAGACCAGGAAATAAACTACATGTAGGTTCTAAGGTTATTTTTGGAGATGGATTATTACAAGCAGAAATTTTAGAAACTATGCAAGGAGGTACAAGAAAGGTATGCTTTTCATATAATGGCATTTTTAATGAAATTTTAGATAAAATTGGACTTATGCCATTACCACCATATATACATGAGAAATTAACTAAAAAAGAACGATATCAAACAGTGTATGCAAAACATGAAGGCTCTGCTGCAGCACCAACTGCAGGCTTACATTTTACTAAAGAATTATTAAAAAATATAGAACAAAAAAAAATAGAGATTGCAAATGTTACACTACATGTAGGAATAGGAACTTTTAGACCAGTAAAAGAAGAAATAGTAGAACAACATAAAATGCATAAAGAACATTTTTATATAAAAAAAGAAGATGCAAATAAAATTAATAATGTAAAACAAAAAGGAGGAAGAATTATTGCAGTAGGAACTACTTCTTGTAGAGTGTTAGAATCTATTGCAGACGAAAATGGAAAAGTAGAAGAAACTGAAAAAGACACTAATATTTTTATATATCCAGGTTATAAATTTAAGTGTGTAGATGCATTAATTACAAATTTTCATTTACCAGAATCTACATTATTAATGCTTGTTTCTGCTTTAGCAGGAAAAGACTATATTATAAAAGCATACAAAGAAGCAGTAAAGGAAAAATATCGTTTCTTTAGTTTTGGAGATGCAATGTTTATAAAATAAAAAAGGAGAATAATATGCAAGCAATAACTTATGAATTATTACATACATGTAAACAAACTGGTGCAAGAAGAGGAATTATTCATACACCACATGGAGATATCCAAACACCAATATTTATGCCAGTTGGAACACAAGCAACAGTAAAAAGCATGACACCAGAAGAATTAGAAAACGAAGTAAAAGCACAAATTATTTTATCAAACACCTATCATTTGTACTTAAGACCAGGAAATAAGTTAATAAAACAAGCTCGGTGGACTTCATAAATTTATGCATTGGGACAAGCCAATTTTAACTGATAGTGGAGGATTTCAAGTATTTAGCTTAGGACCATTAAGAGAAATTACAGAAGAAGGTGTTGCATTTAAATCACATTTAGATGGAAGTAATCATTTCTTATCACCAGAAAAAGTAATGGAAATTGAAAATGATTTAGGTTCTGATATTATGATGGCATTTGATGAATGTTGTCCATACCCATCTACATATGAGTATACAAAACAATCAATGGAAAGGACAACAAGATGGGCAAAAAGATGTAAAAGTGCACATAAAAATACGAAAAAACAAGGATTATTTGGAATAATTCAAGGGGGATTTTATAAAGATTTAAGAAAACAAAGTGCTGAAGATTTAATAAAATTAGACTTTCCAGGTTATGCTATTGGAGGAATTAGTGTAGGAGAACCAAAAGAAGAATTTTTAGACATTTTACGTTTTACAACACCACTTATGCCAAAAAATAAGCCAAGATACTTAATGGGAGTAGGTACACCAGATTATTTAATAGAAGCAGCATGTGCAGGAATTGATATGTGTGATTGTGTACTACCAACAAGAATTGCAAGAAATGGAACAGCTATGACTTGGAATGGAAAAATTGTTGCAAGAAATGCAACATATGAAAAAGACTTTACTCCACTTGATATAGAATGTGATTGCTATACATGTAAAAATTATACAAAAGCATATATTAGGCATCTTATAAAAACAAATGAGATATTAGGAGTAAGATTATTATCAATTCATAATTTAAGATTCTTGACGAGTCTTATGCAAAGAGTTAGAATAGAAATTGAAAATGATAATTTATTATCATTTAAAAATGAATTTTACAAAAAATATGGTTATACAAATGAAAATAAATAAAAAGGAGTATATAAAAATGAATGAAGGAAATATAAACTATCAAAATTATAAAGAAAAAAGATTATCAAAAATAATCATAATTTCAATTGTTATAGTAACACTTTTAATTATAGCAATTATGTGTGCAATTATATATATACAAAAAAAGGCATTTCGTATTTATATTGATGGAAAAAGTGTAAACCTACCAAGTGATACTATTATTATTGATGATTTAACAGGAAAGATTCATGTAGATATTGCAGGAATTGCAAGTTATTTAGGATATAGTTCTCATAAAGGAGAATTTAAACTGTATACAGAAGATGAAAATAAATGCTGGGTAGAAAATAAAAATGAGACAGCATCATTTTTCCTAAATTCAAATAAGATTTCAAAAGTAATTCCTAATCAAACAAAAGACTATGAAGATTATATATTACAAGACCCAGTTATTAGTAAAAACAATAAATTATATGCAACACCAGAAGCAATAAAAATTGGATTCAATGTAACTTTTAATTATAATCAAGAAGAAAATAATATCCAAATATATACATTACCATATCTTGTGCAAAGTTATAATCAACAATTTAAAAAATTAGGTTATAAAGAAGGAATTGATAATGATTTTAATAATCAAAAAGCAATTTTATATGATTTATTTGTTGTAAAAAAAGATAATAATTTATATGGTGTTGTTAATAGTAAAAATGATGAAATTATAGGTTCAAGATATGCTAAAATGGTATTTAATGAAAATGCAAGGGAGTTTTATGTTACAAGTAATAACAAAAAAGGAATTGTAACTGAAAATGGTGAAACAAAGATTAATTTACTATATGATGACATTAATATGATTGATAGAAATAATGGTCTTTATATGGTAAGAAATAATAGCAAATATGGTGTAATTGGAAATAGTGGTAATACTATTATTCATTTAGAATATGAAAAAATTGGTGTAAATGTTTCATCATTCCCTAATAATAATATTACAAACCAATATGTTTTATTTGAAAATTCAATTCCAGTATATCAAAATAAAAAGTGGGGAATGTTTGATATAAGAGGAAATCTAATTTTACCACTTGAATTTGATGCAATAGGCTATTCTTCAGGAGCAACAGGAAATTTAAGCGGTAAAATAGTTAGTAACCTACTTATTATTCCAAACTATAAAGCTATTGTATTTGGAAAAGATTTTAACATACAAGAAGCAAATAATACAAAAAAGGTAAGAAGATATGGAATTTATGATTATACAGGAAATGAATTAGTAGTTCCAGCATTAGATAATGCATATTTTGTTGTTAATGCAGGAGTATATACCTACTATATGGAAAACAATGGAAATACTTTAAATATAGAAGAATATTTAGAAATTCATAAACCACAAACTACAATAAACAATACTACACCAAATAATGAGGATATAATTAATAATACAATGTCTAACCAAAATTTAATATCTACAGGCGATAATCAAATACAAGATTCAACAAATAATAATGTATTAACTAATAGTTTACAATAACTTTTACATTTTTATACAAAAGTAATTGATAACAAAAAATACTTTAAAAAGGCAGAAGAAATATTATAAATTTCTTTTGCCTTTTTAAAGTTCTAAAATATAAAAAATCCCATATAGATTAAAAGAAGAAGAGGAGGTATTTTTATTATGAATAATTTTGCACAAAATCAAGGAGGAACAGATAATAAAAATAATTTAATTAATATAGGTAAAGGAATTTTATTATCTTATATAATTACATTTGTATTACTATTTGTGTTATCTATTTTGTTAACATATACTAAATTAGCAGAAAACACAATAGCACCAATTATTATAGTAATTACCATTATTAGTATTTTAATTGGAAGTAGTATAGCAAGTTCAAAAATTAAGAAAAAAGGAATTATAAATGGTGGAATAGTAGGATTTATATATATATCATTATTGTATTTATTATCTAGCATAGTAGAAGTAGGATTTAGTGTTAATATATATGCAATAATAATGATTACCTTATCTATATTATCTGGAATGTTACGGAGGAATTGTAGGAGTAAACTTAAAAAAATAATTGACAAACAAACCTTATGTATAATACAATAAAAAAAACTATGAAAAGGAGAAGAAAAATGGAAAAAATACGTGGGTTTGAAATAGCAAAAGGATTTGAAGAAAAACAAATTAATCTACCAATTAGAAAAACAAAATATTCAGCAGGATATGATATAGAAGCAGCAGAAGATACTATTATTCCAAGCTTTAAAAAAGGAGCAAATCCAACATTAGTAAAAACAGGATTAAAAGCTTATATGCAAGATGATGAAGTTATGCTTTTATATAATAGAAGTTCTAATCCAAAGAAAAAAGGATTAATTATGGCAAATAGTGTAGGAGTAATAGATAAAGACTATTATGGAAATCCAGATAATGATGGTCATTTTATGTTTGCTTTTTATAATATAAAAGAAGAGGACATAATAATAAAAAAAGGAGAAGCTATTGGGCAAGCAGTATTCCAAAAATACTATGTAACAGACAATGATGTAGCAAAAGGAGAAAGATTAGGAGGATTTGGTTCAACAAATTAAAAACACATCTGGAAATAATAAAAAAAATTTAGCTTACTCCTGCAATGGAAGGGCTCAATTATATAAGAAAAAATTACCAAAAGCTTTTGACTTTTGGTAATTTTTGTAGTATAATAAATATGTCAAAAAAATAAAAAATCGATTTTTTATTTTGAACTTAGTATTATAACAAAAAAGTCGCATTTTTTAAAAATATATATAAATTGGGAAGGAAGTGGCACTTTTTGCTATGTTTAATGTAGGAGATCATATTGTATATCCAATGCACGGTGCAGGAGTAATTGATGCAATAGAAGAAAAAGATATTTTAGGAGAAAAACAAGCATATTATATACTAAAAATGCCAGGAGAAGTAAAAGTAATGGTGCCAACCAATAAAGCAGAAGAAATTGGTGTAAGAAGTATAATTGATAAAGCATCAGCTGATAAAGTTTTTACTATATTAGAAGAAGATAAAACAGAAATGTCTATGAATTGGAATAAAAGATATCGTGATAATATGGATAAAATGAAAAGTGGAGATATTTATGAAATTGCAGATGTAGTTAGAAATCTAACATTTAAACAAAAAGAAAAAGGATTATCAACAGGAGAAAAGAAAATGTTATCAAATGCAAAACAAATATTAGTAAGCGAACTTGTTTTAGCAGAGAATTCATCTCAGGAAGAAATTGAAGGATTAGTAGATAATAAAATTAATTCTTCATTTAAAGAATTTGAACTTGACCATATTGAACCAGTTCAAAATGTAGTAAGCAAATTTATTCCTTTTGAAGATACAACAGATAATATAAGTGAAAATGCATAAACAAAAGACATTATCGAAAAAATATTCGATAATGTCTTTTGTTTATATGTATTAAAAAATATGTATTAAAAAGACAACGACAAATTTTGACAAATAGATAAAAAATACAAAAAAGTTTTATGTGAAGTAAGAGGGATTTATAGAATATATGTCGAATAGTATATATTATAGAAGAAAGGTTATGTTTTATATGATACGATATAGTGATGAGTTAATTGATGAAATACGAAACAACAATGATATAGTAGATGTCATATCACAATATGTAGTATTAAAAAGAAGTGGTAGAAATTATTTTGGATTATGTCCGTTTCATAAAGAAAAATCCCCTTCTTTTTCTGTCTCACCAGATAAACAAATCTTTCATTGCTTTGGTTGTGGAGTAGGAGGAAATGTAATACACTTTATAAGTAAAATCGAAAACTTAGATTTTAAGCAAACAATTGAGACATTAGCGCAAAAAAGTGGAATTAAATTACCAACATTAGAAAACGGACAAGATAATGAAAGATTAAAATTAAAAGAAAAAGTATTTCAAATTAACAAAATAACGGCTGAGTTCTTTCATGAAAACTTATATAAACAAACAGCAAAACCTGCTCAGGAATATGTAAAACTAAGAAAGCTAGATAATAACACATTAAAAACATTTATAATAGGTTTTTCTACAAATTATGATGAACTTTATCAGAAATTGAAAAAAGAAGGATTTTCAAATGAAGAAATATTAGCATCTAGTTTAGTAGGAAAATCACAAAAGGGACAATACTATGATAAATTTAAACAAAGGCTTATGTTTCCAATAAAAGATGTACAAGATAGAGTTATTGCTTTTGGAGGAAGAGTTCTAGATAATACAAAACCAAAATACATTAATTCTCCAGAAAATATTGTTTATAGTAAAGGAAGAAACTTATTTGGCTTGAATATAGCAAAAAAGAGCGGAAAAGATAAAATCATTATAGTAGAAGGATATATGGATGCAATTTCACTTTATCAAAGAGGAATTACTAATGTTGTAGCTTCTTTAGGAACTGCATTAACAGAACAACAAGGAAGGCTATTAAGAAAATATACTTCTCAAGTTGTTATTGGATATGATTCAGATGGAGCAGGGCAATCTGCTACTATAAGAGGAATGGAGATTTTGCAGAATTTAGGATGTGATATTCGTATTTTACAATTAGATGGTGATGCAAAAGATCCAGATGAATACGTTATAAAATATGGTAGTGGAAGATTTGAAAAATGTGTAGAAAGTGCTATTTCATTAGTAGAATTTAAAGTGAAAATGTTACAAAAATCTTTAAAAGTTCAAACAGCAAGTGATAAAATAAAATTTTTAAATGAAATTATAAAAATTCTTTCGAAAGTAGATAATACAGTTGAAAGAGAAATCTATATAGATAAAATTTCAAAAGAATATGGGATTTCAAAAGAGGCTATTTATGCAGAAGCAAATAAGCAAACCTATAAAACGCATCAAGGAACAAAAATAATGCAAAAGCCAATAATAAAAAATGGAAATATACAAAAACAAATAAACATAAAAAAAGGTATTAGTGAATCTATAATAAAACGCGAAAATGTTATTATATCTTTATTAATTAATCCAGAAATAAATGCATATAGTCAAATACAAAAAAATATTATGCCAGAAGACTTTAAACTAGAAGAAAATAAAGAAATTGCAAAGAAACTGTATGAACATTTTGAAAAGGGAAATAGTAATACTAATTTATTAAATTTATTTAATGAGGAAAATATAGTAAATCATTTAACAAGTATTATGGCAGATGATTATGAAATTACAAATAGTAAAAAGGCAATACAAGATATTATAAATTTATATAAAAAAGAGAAATTGAATGAAGAAAAAATTAATATTATTAAGCAATTAGAAGATAAAGATTTAGAACAAGAAACTATTAAAAAATTAGAAGAGAAACTAAGTGAAATAATTATAAAAATTGCAAAAATTAAATAGGAGGTAATAAAGTGTCTGAAGAAATGAAAAAAAAGAAAGAAAAAAAAGCAGTAGAAACTAAACAAACAAAAAAAGAGAAAG
>CANAQC010000008.1 GCA_947363765.1 uncultured Clostridium sp.
GGTGAACTTTTCATCAGATATTCTCTTAGGGTGATCTTATCATAAATTAATCACAGGCTTTGATAATTATTATATTATATGTTATTATATTAATTATCAATATAACATGTAAGGAGTAATTATGAATACGGAAACATATATATTAAAAGAAAATTTGAATGTAGACATTAAGAATATACAATTACCAAAATTAACTGACAAAGAGAAATATTGTATTGAAAATTATATTGAATTGACAAGGCATATCCAAGAAATTGAACAATTATTTTCTGTTTTTAGGTTCAACTTAAATAATATGCAAAACTATTACATTATGAATAATGACGATACAATTAATCGTAGAATTGTATTTGAATTTGAAGTAGATGATGATATAGGCATAAATGCACTTGTTATTAATTATTTAAGCTCAGCAAAAACGCTAATAGAATCTATAGAAACTTTTATGAAAGAAAATATTGGAGAAAACTCTAACAAATATCAAGATTTCAAAAATAATTGCTTAAGTAATATTTATGATGAAAACTTTTCTTATCGTTTGTTAATTCATCTTAGAGATTTTGCACAGCATGGTCATTTACCCGTGAATAGAGATTTTAATAGTGATAAATATTGCTTTGATTTAGATACAATAATATTAACTCCACATTTTAATCATAACAAAAAATTAAGAGATGAGATGGAAAAATATAGAATAGAAATATATAATAAATATACTGATAATCCTAGAATAATGTTCACAAAATCGATAGCAGAATTTAATATATGCATTGTAAAAATCTATGTAAAATTTCTTAATGAAATAGAAAATATACTATTAAATTCAATAAAAGAATTAGAAATAATTTTAGATACTAGACCTGATATAGTTTATAATTCTAATGACTGTTTTAATGGTTGGGTTTTTTATAATATTTCTGAAGCTGGCAACTATGATTGCTTTAATCCAAAAGATGATCCTATGAAAATGTTTATGAATTTTAAGAAAAATGCAGAAGATATATTGAATAAAGAACAAATTGAATTGAATTTATTTAATAATAGTTTTAAACAAATTTAATTATAACATTTGTTGATTTTAAGTAAAATTTATTTTATAATTTTAAATGTTAGGAGGATTAGCTATATGAAGAATATTGAAACAAATCGTATAGAAAATAAAGAACAACTAAATGAAGATTTTGAACAAGAAGTAATTGCATTTCTTAACTATAAAGAAGGGGGAATTATTTATGTTGGAGTTAGAAAAAACGGTCAAGTTGTTGGTGTTGACGATATAGATTTAACACAATTGCAAATTAAAGATAGAATAAAGAATAACATACAACCTTCTACTTTAGGATTATTTGATGTAATCGTGGAAACAATAGATGATAAAGATGTTATAAAAGTTGTTATTTCAAGTGGAACAGAAAAACCTTATTATTTAAGGAAAAAAGGAAGAACTCCAGAAGGCTGTTATATTAGAATTGGCAGTAGTAAAGAAAGAATGACATTTGATATGATTGATGAAATGTATGCTAGACGTGTTAAAAATTCTTTAAAAGAAATAGAAGCTCCTAGACAAGACTTGAGCTTTAGGCAATTAAAAATATATTATGAAGAAAACGGAATGAAACTTAACGATAATTTTGCAAGAAATCTAAATCTTCTAACAGATGAAGGAAAATATAATTATAATGCTTATTTACTTGCAGATGAAAATAATATATCAATAAAATTAGTTAAATATTTAGGAACAAATAAATTAGAATTGATAGAAAATCATGAATATGGTTATTGCTGCATAATTACTGCAACACATAGAATTTTAGAAAGATTAGTTTCAGAAAATACAGTATATGCAAAGATTGAATATAAAGGAAGAAAAGAAGTTGAAATGATTGATAGTAAAGCATTAAAGGAAGCCGTTATAAATGCTATTGTTCATAGCGATTACACATATAATACTTCTCCAATAATTGAATTATATTCTGATAGAATTGAAATTACATCTGGAGGTGGACTTCCTCAAGAATTATCAAAAGAAGAATTTTTAGAAGGTGTTACTGCTCCAAGAAATAAAGAACTTATTAGAGTATTTAAAGACGTTGATTTGATTGAAAATATTGGTTCTGGAGTCTTAAGAATTTTAGATGCTTATGATAAAAGTTGTTTTATATTTATGGATCATTTTTTAAGAGTTTCTTTTAAATATAAAGAAAATCCTTTTGAATATGAAGATAAAACCGACAAGAAAACCACTAAGAAAACCGACAAGAAAACCACTAAGAAAATAAAACCACAAGAAAATGATATTTTAGAATTTTGTAAAAATGCTAGAACTTTAAAAGAGATTACAAATGAGTTTGGATTTAAAGATATAGCAACTTTTAAGAAACATTATATTAATCCTTTGCTAGAGAAAGGTACATTACAATTAACAATTCCAGAACAACCTAAGAATAGAAATCAAAAATATATTAGTAAATAATTAGTATTCCCGACCATTTTTTGATGTATATATATCAAAAGTGGTCGGGAAATTGTGTTTTTAGAAATCTTTATTTTCTTCCATCCAAGTTTTTAATTGTTCTTCAGTAATTTTACCTTTTTTAAATTCTTTAATTTTTTCTTGTGCAGATTTCTTCCATGCATTAAATTTCTTCTTATCTTTTTCTGAAGTGTTTGGATTTCTACTTAATTCCATTAATCTTTTTTGATATGTTCTTCTATAAATTAAAAGACCATCAACTTCTTTAACATTTTTAGCATATGTAGTACGAGCTCCCAATTCTCTACATTTCTTTCCATTTGTAGCACGAGGAGCTAAATCACAATAAACTTCAGCTTGTCTATTTACTGGAATAAAATATCTGCCACAATGTTTACAAGTTTTAATTGTTATATTATTATTTACCAATTCACTTAAAACTATAAAACAAATATTATCTAAATACCTACTTGAGTATTTAATACCATTTTGCATGTTTATGCCATTTATCCCTTGTGTAAGGTCACTTAATTTAGCAGAAACAAAATCATTTTTAAAAATACTCAAAGAATTTAATAATACTTCTGTATTTTGTGTATGTTTATTTATTAAATTATGTTTTAACGAATATGCTTGAAACTTTGTATATGGTTCATATCCTTTATCTTCTTCGTTTCCATTTAGGTTATATATGTAATCTACACATTCTTTTAATTTTAATTGAAGTCCATATAATTTTACTTGAGCACTTTCAAAAATTTCTTTTGCATTTGCTATAAATGAATTTATATCTGTATATGATAATCTCATTTTTTTACTAGAATATTTTTCTATTATTCCTAGTCCATAAGCATATATAAAATCTTTATATGCATGTCTCCAATCATCTAATCTAGCATTTAAGAAATTTATTAAAAGCATACCATATCGTTCTTCATAAGGATTATATAAATCTAGTGGTTTTGGTTTTAAAGAATTTTTTATATATTCAGCTCGATTCCTTTTAGGAGAAACTTTAGGTAAGAAGTTATCAGTATAGTATATGTAAGAATATTTAGAGTCTTTACTAGTACCAATTTTTGAGTTATATAATGTTAAAGTGGTAGTATAATACTCTTTTTTATTATTTTTATCAAACCATATGTAAAAGCCTTTTTCGTTAGATAAATCAGCTTTATTACTCATTAGTATTTTTCCCTTTCATAAATATTTTGTGAGAAATTTTAGAAATTTAATAAATTGTATTGACATCTTATAATACCTTTAGTATAATAACAATGCAAATAAAAAGTAAAATTTCTCACTATCTATTTTAATAATACTACAAAACAAAGAATTATGCAATAGAAATAGAGAAATTTAACAACAATGAAGGGAGGAATGCTAATGTTAGAAATTAAATCTAAAGAAAAACCAATGCCAGTTATTTATACTACTGCAGATATTTGCAAAATGTTTCATATTGGTAGAGTAAAATGTTTAGAACTATTTCACAGAGCTGATTTTCCAGCACAGAAATATGGCAGAGGTTTTGGAATTGAAGCAAATGCTTTAGCTAAGTTTATGAGTTCTAGACATATTATTTGTTAGAAAGCAAAAGAGATTTAGAAATCGCACTTCTAAATCCCTACAAATCACATGGGAATGTCTTCCTATGTTAATTGACAAGATTATTATAGCACAAGTAAGTATTTACTTGCAAGACATTCCCTTTAAAATTTTTATGAAGGGAGTAAAAATGAGCAAGAAGAAAGATTTTGTTGAAGGTATCGACTATGTTATTACAATTAGAAAAAGAAAAAAAATTATAAAGAATCCAAAGAAAAGCATTTGTCCTATATGCGAAAGTTGTAATCATAAGAATTTATGTTTAAATCGTAGAAACAAAGAAACTATGGAAAGATGTAATAAGTGCAAAAATTGTAGTGATAACTCTTTATGTGATAAGTTTAACTTCTATGATGAATATGAAGGAAGATTATTAAAACTTGGAATAAATGCAAATACAGGAAAAGCTATTAGGCAATCATTTTCTGGTAAAACTGAAGAAGTTGTTTTGGAAAAATTAAAAAAGCAGTATATAAAAAATAATGAAGAGGGAATTAAAGAAACTATTTATACACCAAATGAAGTCTCAATTATTGAACTTGCCAAAGAAATTGAAGAAAACAAATATAAACTTTCTAAAACACATGGTTCAGGTTATAATAGAAATATGCAAACAATAAAAGCTTGTAGTGCATACAACTTTATGTTTAAGCCTATTCAAAATGTAACTAGGAATGAAATTGAGAGATTTTTACAATCAGAAAGGCACAAATCTAATTCCACTATATCAAAGGAATATAGCATAATAAAAAATGCTTTTGATTTAGCTTATAAAAAACATCTTATAGATAAAGAAATTGCTTTAGATTTTAGCATTGATCCAATAGAAAAGCCTAAAAGTCATAAAGAAGATAAAGATGTTGTAGCATTTACAATAAAAGAAGAATATATATTAATTCAATATATGAACACTCATTATACACAATACAACAATATGCTACTATTAGCATTATATACTGGTATGAGAATTGGAGAGGTATTAGCATTAACTACAAATGATTTTAATTTTGATGAAGATTACGGAACAATTAGTGTTAATAAAACAATTACTAAAAATAAAAGTGGAAAAAGAATTGTTGGAAATGTAACTAAAACAAAAAACGGAAAAAGAAACTTGCATTTAGATAAAAATTCAAAAGAAATTGCAGAAAAAGCAATTAATGAAATGACACCAAATAAGAAGAATATGCTATTTCTTCGAAAAGATGGAAAGATATATGAAAATAGTCAAGTAAATAGTGCATTTAAGCGAATTTGCAAAAATGCAGGAATAAAAGTTATCATGACTAAACACAAGAAGGATTCTAAAACAAAAGGCATTCACTATGTAAATCAAAAAACAAGTGATGTAAATGTTCATATGTTAAGACATACATTTGCAACTAGGTGTATAGAGGCAGGTATGGATTTAGCAACATTACAGAAGGTTTTAGGACATGCTAACATTCAAACTACAATAAATATTTATGGAGATATATTTGATTATCATCAGAAAAATCAAATGTATAAATAAACAGAATATATGCAAAAGATGAATGAAAAATATGAAAAGATATTCGAAAATAATACGATAAAAGAATAAGATAATAATAAATAATTTGATAGAAAAATATATTCCCGACAATGTCGGGACAAAGATATGAAATTTGAAAATACTTGATATTAAAGAGAAAGATAGCAATTTTAATTTGCTCATCTGCACCAAATTTTATAATTTTTTTAAGATATTGTAGATTATCATACAATATCTTAATTTGTTTCAAAGTGTTGTAAATACTATCTTTGGGAGGTAGTATTTATTTTTTTGTCTATCTCAAAATATCATAAATTATCATAGAATATTTTGCTTTACTCCATTAAAACTCCATTAAAATTAATTTTCAATTCTATTAAAATAATTTATTCTATTCCTACAACCGCTTCTATTTCAAAGAGTGGGCTATTTTTACACTATACTTTTTTCGTATTTTATATAAAACCTATTAGCAATGAACTAATAGAAGTGGTGTTATAATTTAAAATGAATAAAAAACAGCCAAAGACTACAAAATCTTTGACTGGATTACATTTTAATTCAGTATAAAAATACTGGGTTACAATGTCTAATTTTTTTAATTATAACATAATTTTATAGAATAGATTATAATTTTTACAAAAAATATGAAAATTGCTAAAAATACATTGTTTTTAAAATAGAAATAAAGTATAATAAAAACATCCTTTTCATTAAGGAAATCTTTTTGAAGGGGGTGAGCAAATTGTCATCTTACGAATTGATTTGGCGTCTTATAGTTTTATTATTACTTAGTAATGATAACTCTAAAGATAGTCAAAAAACTCAAGATTAGTCAAATCTAATCAAAGCGGTCTGGTCAACCGCTTTATTTTTTTGCAAAAAAAATGAGATATGTGGTCAACATATCTCGAGCAATAGTCATCTTACGAATAACTCTCTTGCTTAAGCTAAATATAGTATACTATATTTTTTATTATATGTCAAATAATTTTCAAAAATTCATAATTCACAAAGATAATTTTAAAATTAATGTTTTAAAGCCTATAAATACCTAATATTTAAGTAATTATAGTCTTTTTATATTTTAAGATATTAAACAATAATATAAAATATTTTAAAAATTTTTAAAATCAATGTAATAATTTTGTGATAATTCGTATACAACATATTTGAAAGGAGGCTGTCATTATGGAAAAAGAAAATATTATATGGACTGTTCCAGAAGTAGCAAAATATCTAGGTTGTAATGTATCAAGTATTCGTAAATTAGTAAGAAACGGACAAATTCCTGTATGGAGAATACGGGAGCAAACTTAATTTTAGTAAAAGTAGTATTGATAAATGGATTCAAGAACAGGAAACAAAAAATTTAAAGGCTCAATAAAATTGATAATGAGAAATCTAAAAAGAAAGAAGGTGTAAAAGTGAAAAAAGAAAAATTTTGGGTGAATTTTTTTTGAAGTCCGACACCCAATAAAAATAGACATGATTTAATAAATCTTGTAAAATATTTGTAGGCAAACAAATATAAAAAGGAGATATTAAATCATGTCATATACACATTTTAACAGATATGAAAGAAATTTCATAGAGGAAAATTTAAAATTAGGCTTTTCAAGAAGGTATATTGCTAAAAAATAAGGAAGACACCACTCATCTGTGTGTGATGAAATTAATAGAAACTTGGATGAAAATGGAGTATATAGAGCTGCTTTTGCTGATTTTGAATATATTAAGAGAAGAGTATATAGGGAATATAGAAGTAAAGATATGGAATTCTTAATCGAATATGTAAAAGAAAAAATACTTCTTACTTGGTCACCAGAACAGATATCGAATAGATTAAAATTGGAATATCCAAATGATAAAAAGAAACAAATATGTACCAATAAGGTGTATTCTATGATATATCGTAGACAAATTCCTAATATTACTAGAAAAAATTTGCGTAAAAAAGGAAAACGATTTATTCATACACATTGGGAAAATAAATTTGAAGATGCTGTCAATATAAAAGAAAGGTGCATTGAAGCCAATGAAAGAAAGGAAATTGGGCATTGGGAAATTGATAGTGTTGTGTCTAGAAAATCAAAAAGTAGATTAGGAACATTTGTTGATAGAAAAAGCAGGTTTGTTTTAATTTCACTTTTAGCCAATGGAACTGCAGAAGAATTTAATTATGGTGCTACTAAAAAGTTTTTACATATACCAAGGAATAAAAGAAAGACCTTTGCATTAATGGAAGCGAATTTGCAGAACATATAGAGCTTAGTCAGATATTAGAATTAAAAACATATTTTACAGATAAGCATGCTCTGTGGCAAAAGCCAACAAATGAGAACACAAATGGATTAATAAGGGAGTTTTATCCTAAAAAGTTTGACTTTTCAACAGTTACACAAGAAGACGTAGACAGAGTAGCAGAATTAATAAATAATAGACCTAGAAAATGTCTAGGTTGGCGTACAGCATTAGAAGTATTTTTTGATTTAAGACCAATAGGTAATTTTATTGACAATAAAAAATGAAGGTAGTAAAATATGAAATATAGCTTACAAATTAAAAATAAAATTGTCAAATAAGGTGAGGTATTTGACAATTTTATAGTGATGAAACATATTGCCAGTAACAAAAACGAAAATCAAAATCATCTTTAAAATAGTAAATGCTATAACAAGTGATAATATAATAAAAAAGGAAGAATAATATGAATAACAAAAAAAGTAAGATATGTAAAAGTGCCAAATTATTAATATCAAGTGATTTAATATATACTCTAACCTCTCTTTTTTTGCAAACTTTTTTAGTAGCATACTTTTTAAAAGTTACAAATGATAGTATTATACAAATTTCAATATATTATATAATAATGTACACTTTGTCAGGAGTTGGAAAAATATTAATAGGAAAAGTAGTAAAAAGTAATCCAGAACACAGAACAAAAGTATTATCAATGGGAATTGTACTTAGGGCAGTATTTATTCTATTTATTGTAATATTAAAAGAAAATATTGCTACACATTTTCCAATAGTAGCAATATTGTATGGGATATCAGAGGTATTCTATTGGACATCACATGAAGTATTATATATAGATGTTACAAATAACGAAAATAGAAAAAGCTATATGTCTATAAAAACAATATTAGGGAAAATTATAAATATAATTGCTCCAATTATTTTGGGAAGTTCAATAGAATTATACTCTTTTATAAAAATAGCTATATATATATTTATTTTATCTGTAATACAGATTATTATTTCATTACAAATTAAAACAGATAAAAATGAAACACTAATTACGAATAAATATAGTATAAAAACATTTTTAGAAAATTTAAATAATAGTCAAAAAATAAAAATAAACAAATATACAAAATTTGCAATTGCATATGGTGTAATAGAAAGCTCAATGCAAACTTTAGTAGTTATTATTACAATTATGACATTTAAAACATTATTTAATTTAGGACTATTAACAAGTGTGTTTTCTATATGTTCTATAATTGCAATGTATTTATATAAAAATTTTTACAATGGAAACAATTCCAAATTTGTATTATACTTATGTTCAAGTGTAATTGTCATAGGTGTTATAGGACTAGTTTTGGATATAAACAAAATAACATTAGTCATTTATAATTTTGTATATACAATTTCAATTTGTATTTTAGGAGTAATTTATGATACTAAAAAAGGGGACTTAGTAAAAGAATGTAACATAGAAGAATGGAAAGTAGAATGGGTAAGTTATGTGGTTTTATTTATGCATTTAGGCAGAATTAGTGGTTATATGCTAATGTTAATTGCTGGATTTTTTAATAATATAATTGTATTTAAAATTTTACTTATTTTAGTAGCTTTATTTGCACCAATATGTACCAAATTAATGTATGATGTAGAAAAAATCAAAATTTATGAAGATTAGAAATCGGTTAATCTTCGTTGTTTATATTATAAATCTAAATTATATTCGTGTTCTAATTTTACAAGGTCTATATCATAAGTCAAAATAGTGAAAATTTGCAATTTTATGTAAAATGTTGTATAATTAATATATGTAAAACATAATAACTTCGTTTTGCATTAAATGGTCATCAATTAAATAAAATAATTATTTTAGGAGGAATTGTTATGAATAAAAAAGAAGTACGGAAGGCTTTATTAGTAATAGTGATAATGCATTTAAGCATACAGTTTTTACTGGAAAATTTAGATGCTTTTTCTACAGTTTGTATGACTCTTTTTTATCAAATCATGGTTTTGTGTATTGTTGTAATAGTATGTTTTAAAGTAATTTTAAAGGTTATATATTATAATCAATATAAGATATTTAAAGAATATTATGACTATTTAAAAACTATACACAATAAACGATATAAACTTTATTTTTCTTCTAATAATAAAGAGGAAATTGATGTTTATACGCAAGAAATTCAGAATTTTGGAGAAATTGTGTTAAATGCAGGAAACTACTATATTAATAACAAAACCTTTAGCAAGAGAAAAATGCAAGAAGTTCAGGAAATTATTGACAAAACAAAGGAACTAATGAAAAAAGAATCTGTAATTTATTAAATGTTAAAAGCCTCTAAGGGAGGCTTTTAACATTAGTAGATCCATTAAAAAATACTAGTATGAGAATAAACATTTACATAGCAAGTAATTACAAAACATTCAATATGTTCATATGTACCATGAGAGAATAGAGACTTCACAGTTTTTATTCTCTCATTTTTTGAGCATTTTTAATAATTTAATAATCTAATGATTAATTTTCATTTATATATACAAAATTATTTGGTATTTTAATATTTATTGTTTTTCATATATATCTGATAAACATGGGAAAATATAAATTTATCAAATATACAAAAGTTATTCACAAAAAAGACATATATAAAATATAGAATATTAAAAAAGAAAGGAGGAATAAAATACAAAAGTATATATATAAATAAAAAGTAAATATAATAAATAAGATAAAAATATAGGAGGAAGTAAAAATAAAGCGATTTTAAAAATGGTGAAATACCCTAAAACATAATTTGAAGGCAGTCAAAAGTCGAATTTTGACTGCTTTTGTCGATAAAAAAAGCTTTACAAACTACAAAAAATTGATTACAATATAATTGTTAATTCATAGAAAAAGTTTTAAAGTTCGAACAAAAAACAATTTTTTCTTTAAATTTAAATCTAAATTAAATTTCCAAGTAAATAAAAAATAATCTAGGAGAGTGAAAAGGTAATTATGAAAGAAACAACAAAAAGTTACATAAGTTTTGTGACTTTATTAATAGTGTTCATTATTTTTGTTCAGATTAATGTTTTAACAATTATGATATTTGAACTAAAAGGATGTACATCTATACAAAAAATGGAAACACAACAAATAGATGAACAAACAATAGCACAAATAAAAGAGTGGAAACTAAATATTCCAAAAATTAATATAGTTGGTAATATTGTAGAAGGAACGAAAGAAGATATTATTAATGATGACATTGGCCATTTTTCAAATACACCATATATAAATGGAAATATTGGATTAATTGCTGGATGCTATGGTTATAAAGAAAATTATTTTAGTAAATTAGAACAATTACAAAAAGGTGATGTTATTATATATCAATATAAAGATAATAAGAAACAGTATAAGGTAAAAGAAAATATTATTATAGATGAAAAAGACTGGAGTCACTTAAGTAATACAAAAGAAAATAAATTAACACTTATTACAGGAGTTGTAAATGAACCACAAAAAAGAAGATGTGTTAAAGCAGAAGAAATTATATAAGGAGGAAAAATTATGAAAAAATTAGTAGTAAAAATTTTAATAATGTGTTTATTAATAACACAAATTTCAGGATATTGTAAAGCAGATGTAATAAATTATGAAATAGAAATTATGCAAGAAGGAGAGCTTCCATTTTATTATCAAGGTCAAAACAAAAAAAGTTATCAAATGTTAAAAACTATAGATGAAGAAATGTTATATCTTATTAATAGAACCAATGTAACTGATAGTCAATTATCACAAGAAGAATTATATGAAGATGAACAATTTGAGAAAATAGTAGAATATGGATATCCTAATAAATCAATTGAAGAAATTGGCGTAAATAATGAATTTGAGGCATATGTTGCAACACAAGAAGCATTATATATAATTATAGAAGACAAAGATATTAATTTATATTATGCAGAAAATGAACAAGGGCAAAGAATAATAGATGCAATATCAAATATTATTGTGCAAGCAAACCAGGAGGATATACATTTAATAGAACAAACAACAGGATGGGTACAGAGCATAGAAAATTCAAATAATCATTATAAAGAATATAAAGTAGTACTAAAAAAAGAAATAGATAGTGCAGTTATTCAAACAATAGAAGAAAAAAATTGTCAAATTCTTAATCAAGAGGGGCAAACAGTTAGTAATATAAAAAATAATGATATAATTAGAGTAGTAGTTCCTAAAAATATAGATCAAACTTTTTTATTACATGTGGATTATACAATTATGCAACCAGTATTATATATGGCAAGTACAAATACATCACAAACTAAATATATTATTAATAGACTATATCAGAAAGATAAAGATTATCGCATACAAATAGAAAATAAGAGTATAATTGATATTATTATTAGAAATTATAAATTGGATACAAATGAACCACTACAAGGAAATACTTTCAAAATATTAGATGAAAACAAAAATGAAAGTTCGGAAATATTTACAACAGACGAAAATGGAAAAATTGAGACTTCTTTAAGAAAAGGAAAATATTATTTAAAACAAATAAATACTATAGAAGGAGAATTACAAAAAGAGTTAGTACCAATAGAAATAAAAGGTACTGAACAATTAATCACATTAAATATATATAATACAGACTTAAAGCAAGAAGAACAAATAACCAATGAAAAAGAAATAAATGTAACAGAAGAAAATAAAATAATACAAGAAAATTATATAAAAGATATTATGAATATTAATACAACAAATCTTCAAAAAGAAATTATAAATCAAACAAATGAAACAAATTTGAATAATATAAATCATTTTATTAATAATATTAATAAAAGAAATATTTTAAATTTAACAAAAGAAAATTATTATAGAAATAATATACAAGAGCAATTTAGTAAATACCAAGAAATAGAAGGAAAAAATTTAGAATTGCAAATGAATAGAAATGATTATAAAAATTACATAGATGATATAAAAATTGGAACAATAGATATTCCGAATTTACCAGTTGCAAGTCATGAATAAAGTAATAGAACTAATATAAAATTTATTGACATTTAACAAGTTTTAAAGATATAATAAGTGTGAAAAAGGCTTAAAAAGAAAGGAAGATAACGAAAGATATGTTATCACAAATTACAGTTTTAATTATATTAATTTTATTAAATGCATATTTTGCAGCAAGTGAGATTGCATACATTTCTCTAAATGATGCAAGAATTACAAGACAAGCAAAACAAGGAAATAAGAAAGCAAATCAAATAAAAAAAATGTTAGAAAATCCAAGCCGTTTTTTAGCAACTATACAAATAGGAATTACTCTTGCAGGATTTTTATCAAGTGCATTTGCATCTGATGCTTTTGCAAGTAAGTTAGCACCAATTTTAAATAATTGGATTCCAAGTATTAGTATATCTATATGGCAAAGTATTGCAATTATTATTATTACATTTATTTTATCTTTTTTTACATTAGTATTTGGAGAATTGGTTCCAAAACGTTTAGCAATGAAACATTATGAAAAAATAGCTTTTGCGACCATTGGAGTTATTCGTTTCATTTATATAGGAACATTGCCATTTGTTAAATTATTAACAGCTTCAACAAATGTAATTTCAAAATTATTTGGTGTATCTGAAAAAGATGAAGAAATAGTAACAGAAGAAGAAATAAAAATGATGGTAGATGAAGGTGAAGAAAAAGGTTCTATTGAAGAAGAAGAAAAAAACTTAATTAATAATGTATTTGAATTTAATGATATTACTGTATCTGAAATTATGACACATAGGACAGATATTTATGCAATTGATATTGAACGAAATGTAAATGACCTAATTGAAGAATTAGATGAATATAAATACAGTCGTGTTCCTATTTATGAAGAAACTGTAGATGAAATAAAAGGAATTTTATATTTAAAAGATTTGTTAAAATATGTAAAAAGCAAGAAAAATGTTAAATTAAAAACGATTATACGTCCAGCTTATTTTGTAGCTCAATCTAAACCAATTAACGAAGTATTTAAAGAACTGCAAAAAAATAATAATCAAATGGCTATTGTTATAGATGAATATGGAGGAACAGCAGGACTTATTACTATGGAAGACATTTTAGAGGAATTAGTAGGAGATATTTTTGATGAATATGATGAAATTGAAAAAGAATATGAAAAAATAGATGATAATACTTATTTAATTAGTGGTAGTGTTAGTATAAATGATTTGAAAAAAATTCTTAATATTGAAATTCCAGAAGGAGATTATGAAACATTATCTGGTTATTTACAAGATATGTTAGGAAGAATACCAGAAGATGAAGAAAAACCAACAATTGAAACAAATCAAGTAACATATAAAATTGAAGAATATGAAGATAAAAGAATATTAAAAGTAAAAGTATGTAAAAATAATAATATAGAAAAACAAAAGGAAGAAGGATAATGTAATGGATAATGTTTTAGAATTTGTAAAAAGAAATAAAATAATTATTTTAGTAATGATTTTTATTTTGGCAATAGCATTAGTAGGAATTTTTTGGTATGTAAATAATACAAAAATGAAGTATGAAATAAAAGAAATAACAGAGTATAATTATTATTTATTAAAAACAAAAGATAGTAAAATTGGAGTTATAGATAAATTTGGAAAAATAATAATTACACCAGATGCACAAAACATTATAATACCAAACCCAGAAAAAGCAGTTTTCATTTGTGAAAATAATGTAAAAACGACAGTATTAAATGAAAAAGCAGAGACACTTTTTAAACAATTTGAAGAAGTTAAACAAATTGATATAAAAGGAATAGTAAGTAGTATACCATATGAAAAAAGTGTTTTAAAATATAAAAAAGATGGAAAATATGGATTAATTACATATGAGGGAAAAATTATTACAAAACCAGTTTATGATGAAATTGATGCTTTAGAAAATAAAGAAGGCGAAATGCTTATTAAGAAGAATGAAAAATATGGTGTTATTAATTCAAAAGGAGTAACTATTATTAATCCAGAGTATGATACAATTGTAGCAGATGGATACTATATAGAAGAACAAAAA
This sequence comes from uncultured Clostridium sp., assembly GCA_947363765.1. Taxonomy (GTDB): domain Bacteria; phylum Bacillota; class Clostridia; order TANB77; family CAG-508; genus RGIG8482. The sequence continues at coordinate 14,917 of CANAQC010000008.1, forward strand.
TATGCTCTTTCAGGATATATTGTTGGAATAAAAACACGGAGAAGGGTATCGTTATGGCTATATAAATCATAAACTAGAAAAAACATTAAAAACTGAATACAATACTATATCTAGAATTCTTGAGAAAAAAGATATTCAAAATACATATTTATTAGCAGTAAGGAATGGACAGCAGGGTGTTGTAAAAAATGGACAAGTTATTATTAACTATGCGTATCAAGATATTGAATATGATGAGTATAATGATTTATTAAAATTAAAAAGAGGTAATAAATTTGGTGTATGTAATATGGAAGGAAATCAGATTCTTGATACACAATACTTAGATATTAACTTTAATGGAATTTATATTATGGCACAAAAAGAAGACAGTAGCATAGTTTATTTTGATATAAATGGAAAAGAAATAGAAGATAATAAATATGAATCTTTGTTAAAAACAGACAATGAGAACTACTTTATTGGAATTGATCAAGAAGGAAGATATCATATTGTAGATAAAAATAATGAAATTTTGTTACAGGATTCTTATACTTACATAGAATATTTATTTAAAGATTATTTTATTGCAGCAAAGGATAATAGTTTATTAGGAATTATTGACTTAAAAGGAAATATAAAAATAGATTTTCAATATGAAGTATTGCAAAAAATGGAACACACACAAATACTTGTAGCTAAAAAATTAGTAGAAAATAAAATAGAACTTTATACAAATAATTTAGATGAATTTTATGAAAAAGAAAATTTATCACTTAGCATTAAAGAAAACAAATATATACAAGCATATTCAAAAGAAGAAACTAAATATTTTGATTTTAATGGAAATGAATTAGAAAATACACAAATTTTCCAAAATAAATTATATAGTAAAATAAAAAATGGAAAATGGGGATTTGTTGATATAAATGGTAATGTGATTATTGATTTTTTATATGATAGGACAACAGAGTTTACAAAACAAGGTTATGCAGGAATAAAAATAGGAAATAAATGGGGAGTTATAAAAGAAGATGGAAGTGTTATAATAGAGCCTATTTATGAAATAGAAACAGGAAATTTAGCCCCAGAATTTGCAGGGATCTATTATAAAGTATATTATGGTTATGGAGAAAGTTATTATACAGATGAAGTAAAAGATTAAAATTAAGCACGGAGGATTATATTTTTTCCGTGCATTATTATATAAGGAGAAAAATATGAGTAAAGAATATGAATTAAGTAAAGAAATAATAAATTTAGCAAAACAAGTAGAACAAGAAATAAAACCAGTATTTAAAGAAATTAATGAAATATGTGAACAAAATAGTTTAAAAGTATTAAAGGCTTTTCAAAAAAGACATATTTCTGATATGCACTTTAATAGTACGACAGGATATGGATATGGAGATATAGGTAGAGATACTATTGAAGCAGTTTTTTCAGATGTATTAGGAGCACAAGATAGTTTAGTTCGCAGTCAATTTATTTCTGGAACACATGCACTAACTGTAGCATTATTTGCATTTCTAAGACCAGCAGATACAATGCTTAGTATATCAGGAAAACCATATGATACTTTAGATTCAGTAATAGGAATACAAGAAAATGCAAGTTCATTAAAAGCATTTGGAATAAAATATGAACAAATTGATTTAGTAAATAATGAATTTAATAAAGAAAAAATAGTAGAAAGATTAAAACAGGGTGGAATTAAATTAATTGAAATACAACGCTCAAGAGGATATAGCCTAAGAAATAGTATTAGTATTGAAAAACTAGAAGAAATTATAAAAATTATAAAACAGATTGATCCTAATATTATAGTTATGATAGATAATTGTTATTGTGAATTTGTAGGAACAAAGGAACCTTTACAAGTAGGTGCAGATGTTATAGTGGGTTCTTTAATTAAAAATTTAGGAGGAGGAATTGCACCAAATGGAGCATATATTGCAGGAAGAAAAGATTTAGTTATGCTTGCTTCAGAACGTTTAACATCACCTGGTCTTGGTAAAGAAGTAGGACCAACATTGGGTATAAATAAACAGATTTTACAAGGATTATTTTTTGCACCAAGTGTAGTAGCAAGTAGCCTAAAAACAGCAGTGTTTGCAAGTCGAATGTTAGAAAAATTAGGATATATTACATCACCTAAATATAATGAAAAAAGAGCTGATATTGTACAAACTATTGAATTTGGAAACAAAGAAGACTTAGTTAAATTTTGCCAAGGAATTCAAATGGGTTCTCCAATAGATAGTCATTCTATTCCAGAGCCATGGGACATGCCAGGATATGTAAATCAAGTTATTATGGCTGCAGGTGCTTTTACACAAGGCTCATCAATTGAACTTTCTTGTGATGCACCAATTAGACCACCATTTGTAGCCTTTATGCAAGGAGGATTAACTTATGAATATGGAAAACTAGGAGTATTAAAAGCAATTAGTAATATGAAAGAATAGAGGGAAAATAAATGAAGAATATTGTAATTATTGGAAGACCAAGAGCTGGAAAATCTACTTTAGCTAATATGATATCAGATAAGTATCATTATCAAATTATAAGAACTGATACGATAAGAAATACTTTTAGAGATATTATGCCAGAATTAAATATACGACCTAATACTGCAATAGAAAGTAAACAATTTCAAATGTTTTGTAAGGAATTTTGGGAATGTAATATAAGGCAAGCAAGAGATACATATGGTTATGTGATGGAAGGTTGTGAAACATCTGTAAAAGATTGTAAAGAATTGTATGATAATGGAAATAACTTAATATATGTTTTAGTGCAAATTGATATCGAACCAGAGGAAATGGCTAGAAATATGAAAGAACATGATATGAGTAATGATTGGAGTTATGAAATGAGTGATGAAGAGCGTATAGAGTATTGTGCAAAATCAATAGAAAAAGCTAAAATAATAAAAGAAGAATGTGACACATATGGTCTAAAACTTTATGATACATCTAAAAATAGAGATAAAGTATTACAAGAAATTATGGAAGATATTGATAAAAATATGTAGAAGGTAGAGGTAAAAAGATGAATAAAAAAGCACCAATTTTAGTGCAAGGAGCAATGGACATAGAAATAGAAGTATTAAAAAATAATATAGAAGATATAGAAGAAATTATAGTAGATGGTTATAAATTCTATAATGGAAAATTAGAAGGATATCCTATTATTATTTCAAAAACAGAAATAGGAATTATGAATTGCGGAATTGCAACATTATTAGGTATTAAAAATTTTTTACCTTGTATTATTATAAACCAAGGAACTTTAGGAGGATTTGGAAATATACATAGAGGAGATATTGTTATTGGACAAGATTGTTTTAATCTTAATTCTTATAAAACTCCATATCTAAAAAAAGGAGAAGGAAGTAATCCATTCAAATGGAATTTACAAACTTTTCGTGAAGGAATTGATGAATTTGAAAAAATAGAAGCAGACACAAATATAATTCAATTTATAAAAGAACATGAAAAAGAAATTTGGAAAAATAGGTTAATATATGGAACAATAGGAGCATATAAAATAGCACATAGATATAAAGTTCCAATAGTAGGAATTAGAGTAGTTTCAGATAATGAAATTTTACAAGAAGAATATGATAGAACTATTGCAGTAAAAGCACAAGAATGTGCTATATCACTATGCAAACAATGGATTTTAAAGGAAGGAAACAAATAGATGAAAGTTGTTGTAATAGGAGGAGGACCAGCAGGAATGCTTGCAGCAATTAGTGCTAGCAAAGCTGGAAATAGTGTTACTATATTAGAAAAAATGGACAAATGTGGTAAAAAGCTATTAATTACAGGAAAAGGTAGATGTAATATTACAAGCAGTTTAGATATGTCAGAATTTATTAAAAATGTACCTGGTAATGGTAAGTTTTTATATAGTGCTTTTTCTAATTTTACTAATAAAGATATAATAAGTTTATTAGAAAAACATGGAGTAAAAGTAAAAAAAGAAAGAGGAAATCGAATCTTTCCAGAATCTAATCGTTCACTTGACGTTTTAAATGCTTTACTAAAAGAACTAAAACAAAGCAAAGTAAAAATAAAAACAAATGCACAAGTATTGGATATAAAAGTAGATAATAATACTGTAATTGGAGTGACTTGTAAAAATATGTTATCAAATGTTACAGAGTCTATAATAGCAGATAAAATTATTTTAGCAACTGGAGGTAAAAGCTATTCAAAAACTGGTTCAACAGGAGACGGCTATAATTTAGCTAAAAAACTAGGACATATAATTACTCCTATAAAACCATCTTTAGTGCCACTTATTTGTAATGAAGACAAAACATGTAAAAAATTAGCTGGACTTAGTTTAAGAAATGTGGGAATTAAATTATTAAATAGTAAAAATAGTAAAATAATATATGAGGATTTTGGTGAAATGATATTTACACATTCTGGAGTATCAGGACCAATTATTTTAAGTAGTTCTGCTCATTTGTTAAGAGTTAAAAACATAGAGAATTTGCTAAAAGAAAATAAAATTATATTACAAATTGATTTAAAACCATCATTAGAAGAAGATATATTAGACAAACGACTTTTAAGAGATTTTAATGAATTTAAGAATAAGCAATTTAAAAATAGTTTAGAAGAATTATTACCCAAAAAAATTATTGAGCCAATTATTGAATTATCAAATATATCACCACAAAAACGTGTAAATGAAATTACAAAAAAAGAAAGACAAAATTTATTACAATTACTAAAACACTTTACATTAATAATAAAAGGATTTGAGGATATAGAACAAGCCATTATAACAGCTGGAGGAATTGATATAAAACAAGTAAATTCATCTACAATGGAGTCTAAATTAATAAAAGGATTATACTTTGCAGGAGAAGTTTTAGATGTAGATGCATATACTGGTGGATTTAACTTACAAATTGCTTATTCGACTGGTTATCTAGCAGGCAGAAACAATATACATGAAAGGAATTAATAGAGTATGTTTTATACAATAGAAAATTCAATAAATGAAGAACTGGTGGAAAAAAAATCTAAATTTATTATAAATTTATTTGAAATTAAAGATGAAGAAGAAGCAAAAGAGAAAATAAAAGAAATAAAGAAGAAGTATTATGATGCTAAACATCATTGTTTTGCATATATTACATTTAACAAAGATGGAAAAATAATACAGCGATATAGTGATGATAAAGAACCTTCACGGTACAGCAGGAGCGCCAATGTTAGATATATTAATCCAAAATCATTTATGTAACGTAGTTGCTATTGTAACAAGATATTTCGGCGGAATATTATTAGGAACAGGAGGTTTAGTAAAAGCTTATAGCAGTATAACTTTATGTGCTATAAAAAAAGCAAAACTGATAGAAAAAGAAAAAGGGTACTTATTGAAAATAATTGTAGAATATACTCAAGTAGAAGCATTTAAGTACTACTGCAGAAAAAATAATATAAAAGTGGTAAAAGAAGAATATTTGGAAAATGTAGTTTTTCAAATAGAAATAACACAGCAAATGTATGAAAAAATAAAAAATGAAATCGACAATTTTAGACTAAAAATAATAAAAATTAACAAAATGGAAGAAAAATATATATAATAAAACACAGTATTATCAGTCACTTTGAAATAAATTTCAAAAAATTTCCAAAAAAGTATTGCATTTAATTTTAAACAATAATATAATCCGAAATGTAAAATTTTTACAAAATTTTTAAATATTAGGAGGAATTAAAGTGAAAGAAAAGATTACAGTGTTAATAGCAGATGATAATAGTGAATTTGCTAACAATTTAGCAGGATATGTTGAACAAGATGAAGATATGGAAGTTATTAGTATGGCAAGAGATGGTAATGAGGCATTTGACATGATATGCAATATTCAACCAGATATATGCTTATTAGATGTAATAATGCCACATCTAGATGGAATTGGAGTATTAGAAAAAATTCAAAATACAAATTTAAAAAAGCCACCTCTTTGTATTATGTTATCAGCAGTAGGACAAGACAAAATTACCCAACGAGCAATAGATTTAGGAGCAGAATATTATGTGGTAAAACCTTTTGATATTAAATTATTATTAAAAAGAATTAAAGATTTAAAAACTTATCATCCAACACAATTTAAAAATGTAACAATGATGTCAAGAGAAATTAAAGCGCCATACATTGACATACCAGAGGCAAACAAGAAAAGTGAAGAAAATTTAGAAGCGCTAGTAACAAATGTAATCCATGAAGTTGGAGTTCCAGCACATATAAAAGGATACCAATATTTAAGAGAAGCAATTATGCTAGTAGTAAATGATATAGATGTAATAAATCAAATTACAAAACAATTATATCCAGAAATTGCATCTAAATTTAGTACAACACCATCAAGAGTAGAACGTGCAATTCGTCATGCAATAGAAGTAGCATGGCGGAAGAGGTCAACAAGAGGCAGTAGAAAGTATATTTGGATATACAGTATCAGCTAGCAAAGGTAAACCTACAAATTCAGAATTTATAGCAATGATAGCTGATAAATTAAGATTAGAATTAAAGAGTGCATAATATAAAAATATCTCATACTCTATTTTTTAGAGATTATGAGATATTTTTTATTGTATAGGAAAATGGATTTCTTAGTTATAAAAATAATTATTAAAAGTATTGACAAAAGCCGTTACGGCATTTATAATAATATATGTTAGACATTATAAATAAATTTTTATGAAAGAAGGATATAAAATATGAAAAAATTAAGAGTATTAAGAATGAATAAAATAAACTTTGTAAAAGGTGGACAAGGAGGAGTTTCTCCTAAAATAAATTTGCCAGTAGCTTTTTTAAAAGATATGGGAATAGATGAAACGAAAAGAGATGTTATTATTAGTTATGATAATATCAAAAAAGAAATAAAAATAACAAAAAGATTAGAGGTAATGGATGAGAATGTAGAATATGAGTTTGTAAAAATAATAAATGATTGCTTTACAAAAATATTAACAATAGAATTAGAAAACAATAACTATGATGCTTTTTGGTTAAAGTTTTGTATTCAATCTGGAAATATGATTTATAAAGATAACAACCAAGTGTGTGGTGCATATCATAGTTTAATATATAAAGAAGAAATAATTGCTACTATATGTTTATACAAGGATAGAATTTCTTTTAAAGAAAATTCTAAATTTTTAATACAGACTCAAATTGGTAGACAAATAAAAGATAATATTGAAAAATTAGAAAAAGATTTAAAACATTTAACATCTATGTATAATATAAAAATGACAAAAACGATTCTTTAATGATTGAAGAATCGTTTTTAATTAACAATTTTTAAGAAAAAATTAATAGCATTTGTTTTATATAAGTGTTATAATACCATACAGTATAAGGAGAAAAATATGGAACAAGAAATAGTAAGATACAAACCAGACTATAAAATTGGTTTAACAAATAAACAAGTAGAAGAAAGAAAATTAAATAATTTAGTAAATCACGATATGACACAAAAAACAAAAAGTATTAAATCAATTATTTATAGTAATTTTTTTACAATTTTTAATTTAATGAATTTATTATTAGCACTTGCTGTATTTTTTGTAGAATCTTATAAGAATATGTTATTTTTAGGACTAGTTATTATAAATACAGCAATTAGCACATTTCAAGAAATTCATTCTAAAAGAGTAATTGATAAATTATCTATAGTATCTGAAACAAAATTGCATGTAGTAAGAAGTGGTAAGGAAGAACAAATAGGTATAAATGAAGTAGTATTAGATGATATTATTATTTTTAAAAGTGGAAATCAAATTGTAAATGATTGTGTAATTGTAGAAGGGGAAGTAGAAGTAAATGAAGCTTGTATTACAGGAGAATCAGAAGCGCTAGTAAAGAAAAAAGGAGATATGTTATTATCAGGAAGCTACATTATTAGTGGTAGATGCAAACGGAAAAGTAGAACATATAGGTAATGAAAACTATACTTATAAAATTTCAAAAGAAGCAAAATATGTTAAAAAAATTAATTCAGAAATTATGAAATCATTAAATAAAATTATTAAAATTGTTTCTATTATTATTATTCCAATAGGAGCATTACTGTTTTTTAATCAATTAGGATTAGAAGAAAATACTATTAAAAATGCAGTAGTAAACACAGTTGCAGCACTTATTGGAATGATTCCAGAGGGACTTATATTATTAACAAGTACAGTACTTGCTGTTAGTGTAATAAGACTATCAAAAAACAAAGTATTAGTGCAAGAGTTATATTGCATTGAAACATTAGCAAGAGTAGACACATTATGCCTTGATAAAACAGGAACCATTACTGAAGGTAAAATGGAAGTTGCAAATTATATTTACGAGAATTCAAAAGAGGAAATGGAACAAATTTTATATCTTCTTGCAACATATTCACAGGATAATAATGGAACCATGGATGCAATAAAAGAAACATTTAATAAAAAAGTAAAAGGAGAAGTTATAAAAGAAATACCATTTTCTTCAGATAAGAAATGGTCTGGAATTTCATTTAAAAATGGAGAAAGCTATATTTTAGGTGCACCAGAATATGTGTTGAAAGAACAATTTAAAAACTATAAAGAAAAAATAGAAGAACAAATACAAGATTATCGTGTTGTTGTATTAGCACGTTCACATACAGTTTTAAATAAAAAAGTATTACCAAAAGACATAGAATATTTAGGTATGATATTGTTAACAGATTCTATAAGACCACAAGCAAAGCAAACTTTACAATATTTTAAACAACAAGGGGTAACAGTTAAATTAATTTCTGGAGATAATCCAATAACTGTTGCAAAAATTGCAAAACATGCAGGACTTAAAGAATATAAAAACTATATTGATTGTAGTAAATTACAAACAGAGGGAGAATTAAAAAAAGTAGCTAATCAATACACGATTTTTGGTAGAGTAACTCCAATTCAAAAAAAACAATTGATTGTTGCTTTAAAAGAACAAGGTCATACAGTTGCTATGACAGGAGACGGAGTAAATGATGTTATTGCTCTAAAAGAGGCTGATTGTAGCATTGCAATTGCAAGTGGAAGTGATGCAGCACGTAATGTGGCACAAATTGTGCTATTAGATTCTAATTTTAAATCTATGCCAAAAATTGTAGCAGAAGGAAGAAGAACCATTAACAATATAGAACGTTCTGCAAGTTTGTTTTTGTCTAAAACAATTTATGCAAGTATATTAGCTATTATCTTTGTATTTGCTCATATGCCATATCCATTTATGCCAGTACAATTAAGTTTAATTGCCCTTGTATGTATTGGAATTCCTTCATTTATTTTAGCATTAGAGCCAAATAAAGAAAGAATAAAAGGAAGATTTATTCAAAATGTAATTAGTAAATCAATGCCAGCTTCTATAACAACAGTGGTAAATATAGTAATTATTGCAATTATTAGTTGGTATGTTGGTATTCCAAATGAAATATATTCTACAATATGTGTCATATTAACAGTATTAACAGGATTTATACTAATTTTTAAAATTAGCAGACCATTTAATTTATTAAGAACTATTTTATTAGTTAGTATGATTATATTATTTATAACATGTTTTATTATACTAAAAGATTGGTTTTCAGTAGTAATAACAACACAATATGTACAATTAGTATTTTTATTATGTGTTATTACAATTGCAAATTTTATGATATTGGATTATATTACAAATAGGGTACTAAAAAAAGGAGAGAAATATGCGAATTAGAAAAAGAAACTGGACAAAGCAAGAATTAGAACAAGCGGAATTTTATATTGATACACCACAGCAAAATAAAGGAAAATGGAAAAGTGTTTTTAAAATAGAGAAACCAATTCATTTAGAACTGGGCTGTGGAAAAGGACAGTTTATTGCAAAACTTGCATTCCAAAATCCTAATATAAATTTTATAGGAGTAGATTTAATTGATACTATGTTGGGGTTTGCAAAAAGAAATATAGAAGAGGTATATAAGCAAGAAAATAAGAAAATAGATAATGTAATTATTACAAGATATAATATTGAACAAATTTTAAATATGATGGATAAACAAGATGAAATAGAACGTATTTATATTAATTTTTGTAATCCATGGCCAAGAGGAAAACACCATAAAAAAAGACTAACACATCCAAAACAATTAGAATTATATAAAACTTTTTTAAAAAAGGGTGGGGAAATTCATTTTAAAACAGATGATGATAATTTATTTTTAGATAGTATTACATATTTTGAAAAAGCTGGTTATGAAGTGTTTTGGAAGACTTATGATTTGCATAGTGAAAATATAGAAGAAAATATACTAACAGAACATGAAAATATGTTTTTAAAACAAGGAATTAAGATAAAAGCATTAAAGGCAAAGAATATATGATATGGAGACTATCAAAAAGTTATGAATGGTAATAGAAATATTTACTAATTAAACAAAACACATTGACGAAAAAAGAAAGAAAAGATAAAATAAAAATAGAAAGACAAAAGAAGGTGTATATATCTATGGCAATGAGAATTGTTAACAAAAAAAAGTTTATAAGAGGAATTAGTATTGTAATTTTTTTACTGATAATAATTATTATTGCTATTATTATGACAGTAAAAGGAATTATTTATCTTTTCACAAAACCAAAAGAAACTAGCCAAGATGAAAATACAATTACTAAAATGAGTAATGAATCGAATAAACAAGAACCAGAAAAAGAACAAAACACAGTAACTGTAGCAACAACAAATCCACGAACAGTTTCTCAAAATGAAGAAATATTGAAACAATGGAATTTAAAACTAGTTAATAAAGACAATTCTGTTGATAGAAGTTATGTACCAGAACTTGAAGAAATTGGAGATGGAGTTAAATTTGATAAAAGAGCAATTAAATATTTAAAAGATATGATAAATGCTATGTATAAAGCAGATATAACAAAAATATGGGTACAATCAGCCTATAGAAGTTATGATAAACAAGAAGAACTATTTAATAGAAAAGTAGAAGAATATAAAGAACAAGGAAAAAATCAAGAAGAAGCAGAAAGATTAGCTCAAACAGTAGTACAAAGACCAGAAATGAGTGAACACAACCTAGCACTTGCAGCAGATTTTAATACTGTAACAAATGATTTTGAAAATACAAAAGCATTTACATGGTTACAAAAAAATGCAGCAGACTACGGATTTATTTTACGTTATCCAAAGGACAAGCAAGACATAACAGGAATTACTTACGAATCTTGGCATTGGAGATATGTAGGAAAAGAACATTCCAAAATTATAAAAGAAAAAGGATATTGTTTAGAAGAATATATTGATTACTTAAAAGGAACTCAAGAGGTATAAATTTGCAAATTATAGTGAGTTTATGATATAATAAGCAAGCGTAAAAAAGAGAAAAAATCAGTATATGAAATTTGTTTTTAATATTTTAGGTATATCGTTCTATTTAAAATATTGTTTAGTCTAGAAACAAGTTTATATATTTGTTTCTAGCTTTTTTATGTTTAAAAATAAGAAAGTAAAGGAGATAAGAAATGACATTTAATGAATTACACCTAAATGAAAAAACAAAAAAAGCATTACAAGATATAGGATATAATACACCAACACCAATTCAAGAAAAGGCAATTCCTATAATATTAGAAGGAAAAGACTTGATAGGACAATCAAAAACAGGAACAGGAAAAACAGCATCATATAGTTTACCAATAATTGAAAAAATTGAAACATCTAATAAAAAAGTACAAGCAATTGTACTTTGTCCAACAAGAGAATTAGCGCTACAAGTAGCAGAAGAAGTAAGAAAGTTTTTAAAATACCAAGAAGGGATTAAAACTCTTGCTATTTATGGAGGACAATCTATCGAAACACAAATAAAAATGCTAAAAAAAGGAGTTCAAATAGTAATAGGAACTCCAGGTAGAGTTATGGATCATATGAGAAGAAAGACACTAAAACTAGACCAAGTAAAAATATGTGTATTAGATGAAGCAGATGAAATGCTAAACATGGGATTTGAAGAAGATATAGAAACCATTTTAAAAGATGTACCAAATGGAAGGCAAACAGTACTTTTTTCTGCTACCATGAACCCTAAAATTATGAAAATTACTAAGAAATATTTAAAAGAGCCTAAGAAAGTAAAAATTAAAGCAGAAGAACTAACTGTAAACGAAATTGAACAAATATCAATATCAATAAAAGAAGCGATGAAAAGTGAGACATTAATGAGATTAATTGAAGTATATCATCCACAAAAAGCAATAGTATTTTGCAATACTAAAAAAAGAGTAGATGATTTAATTGAAATTTTAAAACGAAATCATATTAAAGCAGAGGCACTACATGGAGATATTAAGCAATCAGGAAGAGAAAGAATTATGAAAAAAATGAGAAATGGAGAATTTCAAATTCTAGTAGCAACCGATGTAGTAGCAAGAGGAATTGATATACAAGATGTAGAGTTTGTATTAAATTATGATGTACCACAAGAAGAAGAATACTATGTACATAGAATAGGAAGAACAGGAAGAAATGGAAATAAAGGGAGAGCTTTCACTTTTGTAGTAGGAAAAGAAAAAAGCAAGCTACAAAGCATAAAAAAATACACAAATGCAAAAATTAAAGAAGGTACAATACCAACACTCGCCCAAATAAACAAAATTAGAAAAAATAAAGCAATTCAAAAAGTGCAAGAAGTAATTGATGAAAAAAACTTTTTAGGTGAAGAATTATTACAAGAACTATTACAAAAAAACAGTATAGAAGAAATATCAAAAGCATTAATTACTATATTATATGGTAAGCCAAAAGAAGAAAAACAAAATAAAGTTACAATAAAAACAAAAAATGGAGAAATTGTAAAATTATTTTTCAATTTAGGAAAAAAAGACAATATGAAAATAAAAGACTTTGTAGGAAGTATTGCAGCAAATTGTGGCATACAAGGAGAAAACATAGGAAAGATTAATATATTGGACAAGTTTTCTTTTGTTGAAGTACCAGGGGAATATGTAGAAGATGTATTACAGGGAATGAAAGGTAAACAAATAAAAGGAAGAGATTGTAATGTAGAGATTGCTAATAGGTAAAAAAATTAAGAAAAGATTAAGAAATTAAGAAAAGTTATATTAGCTAAAACTAGCAAAAAATTAAGCAAATATATAAATACATAGAAGATATAATATATATAGGAATATTTGACTAAATTTGTAAAAATGTAGTATACTTAAAAGTATATTTAATTGAATTATGAAAATAGAGGAGAATGAAAATGCAAAATACAAATAAAGTAACAGTTATCATACCAGCTCTTAATGAAGAGAAAAATATTGGAAAGGTTATAGATAAAATTAGGAATAGCAAAAATTTAGATGAAATTATAGTAGTAAACAATGCATCTACAGATAATACGGCTGAAGTTGCAAGACAGCATAATGCTAAAGTTGTATTTTGTGAAAATAAAGGAAAAGGGTATGCTATGGAGAAAGGATTACAAGAAGCTAAAAATGAAATAATTGTTTTCCTAGATGCTGATGTAAAAAATTATAATGAAAATATAGTAGATATTTTAATTGAGCCTATTATAACGAAAGAGGTAGAATTTGTAAAATCTACTTTTAATAGAAAAGAAGGTGGAAAAGTAACACAATTAGTTACAAAACCTATGTTAAATATATTATACCCAAATATGTATGAATTTTCTGAACCATTAAGTGGAATGATTGCATCTAAAAAGAGCACTTTTGAAAAGGTACAATTTGAAAAAGATTATGGTGTAGATATTGGTATTTTATTAGATTTTGTAAAAATGAATGTAAAAATAGAAGAAGTAAATATAGGAGATGTTGAAAATCTTTCACATATATGTAAAACAAATGATAGGATGCAAAAAATGTCTACAGAAATTATGAAAGCCATATTAAAAAGGAGTATGAGGTAATAAATGGCAATATATGTTTTAAGACATGGACAAACAGACTATAATGTTAAAAATATATATCAAGGACAATCTGATATACCATTGAATGAGATAGGAGTAGAACAAGCAAAAGAGGTGGCTCAAAAATTTACTAATATAGATATAGATGCAATTTTAGTTTCACCATTAATAAGGACAAAACAGACTGCTCAATATGTGAATGAAATAGTGCGAGCACAAATAATTATAGAACCTCTTTTAATTGAAAGAAGTTTTGGAGATATGGAGGGACATCATAATAGGGAAGATTGTAATATTCAGATGTTATCAGATTATGATGCAAATTATAATATTTATAATGTAGAACCAATAAAAGATTTATTTAAAAGGACATATACTTGTATGAATTCTATTATTGAAAGATTTAAAAATAAAAATGTAATATTAGTAACACATGGATGTGTATCACAAGCAATAGAGTGTTATTTTAATGGAATTCCTAAAGATAAAGATATACTATCATTAGCTTTAAAAACGTGTGAAGTTAGAAAATATGAATTATATGGATAAATAGATTTTGATGAAAGGTAGAAAGTAATATATGGAAAAAAATTCTTATATAACAGTTTTAAGTACTGAAAATTATTTAACAGGAGTTCTATGTTTAGTAGAATCTTTAAGGAGAACGAATACTAAATATCCAATTAATGTTCTTATAACAGATGATATATCTTTAAAAACAGAGGAATTATTAAGAAATTGTGATTTAGGTGTAATTAGGAAAAGTAAAATTGATATACCAAAGTCTATCAAAAATAAAAATGATAAAGGAATATTTTCACATTGGACAAATACATTTGACAAATTATTAATTTTTGAATTAATACAGTTTGACAAATTAGTATATCTAGACAGCGATATGTATATACGAAAAAATATTGATGAATTATTTGAAAGAGAAAATATGTCCGCCGTAATAGATAGGAGAATTGGACCAATTATTAGTGAAGATTGGATAAAATTAACATCTGGATTAATGGTAATAGAACCCAAAAAAGATATTATATTTAATTTTAAAAATATAATTGCAAATATAGAGGACAAAAGAGAATCAATAGGAGACCAAGATATTTTACAAGAATATGATACACAATGGGGTAAAAAAGAAGAATTGCACTTAGATGTTAAATATAATATGTTTTTTCCACATATAGATTATTATACTCACTGTGGTAATTATACATTGGATGATATTTATATAGTACATTTTATATATAATAAAAAACCATTTCATATAAGTTATGAACAAATACCACAATATTTTGATTTTATTGAAAACAGAAAAAAGAACTGTTATGAAAAAAATAAAATAAAGGTCTTAGAGGATTATATGTTATGTGGCAATGAAGATGAAAAGAAAGTATTAGAAGAATACTTTAGTATATTAGAAAATATAAGGATGAGACAAAACAATTATAATAAATCTAATATCTTAAATGGAGAGGAAAGATGAAAAAAAAATTATTAGTTATTATTATAGCAATATTAGTAATATTATGTATTTGTGTAAAAGTAAAAGCAGAACAATTAACAAATGTTCTGCTTGATATTTCATTACCAGAAGAATTTGTTGACATTAGGAAACAAACTGAAATTCAAGATTTACAAACAAAACAATATTATGAACGAAATAATATATATTTACATGCAACAAATAAAACAAATGACGAATCTGTTACTATTGTCCAAATAGAAAATGAATTAACAAAGAAAATTGAGAATTTAAGTAATTTAAATACAGAAGATTTTGAAGCTTTTTTAGGACAATATAATCAGATAAAAAATCAAGAAAACCAAACAACATTAAAGCAAGAGACATACAAAGTAGGAGAAATATTGTTTCTTGATACAGCTTTTGAACATGTAATAGAAGAAAAAAGCATTCAAACAGAAGAATATTATAGTATTATTAATGGAAAAGCACTTATTATTTCTATAAATTTTTTAGAAAAAGAAATCGATTTTATAAAAGTAAGAAATATAATAGATAGTATTAACATCTATTCAGAAGATACTACAAATAATATAATATACTTATGGGTAATTTTAATAATTACTATTATACTTATAGTAATATATATAATAAAACAAAAGAAAAATAAAATTAATATAGGAGAACATGAAAAGACAAACTTACTTACAAATGTAAAACAATATATAGAAAAAAATATGGAATATGATAAATTAAAAGGAATTTTAATTCTATTTATTATTACAATTGTTTTAAATATAGTTAGTTTAAGTTTAGGAGTTATACAAGGATTCATACAGTACAAAGAATTAATAGAATATTCAATAATTACGAGATTACATGTAATTTTTGTAATTATACAAAACATAGTTCAATTATTAGGTATAATTTACATTGCTTATCTTTTAACAAAAAGAAATGAAAAAACAATTAAGAAAATAGAAAAGACATTTTTATATATGTTAATTGGTATTGTTATATTAACAATATTACGATTAATTTTACAAATATTTATAAATGGAACAAAACAAGAGTTTTTAAACTTTATTATTTCTGAAGTAAAAATACTAGTAAAAAGTATGATGTATATATTAATTTGGTATTTGTACTTTAAAAATTCTATTAGAGTATCAATTTATTATAAACAAAAAACATTAGAACAAATTATATTAGACCCTAAAAAGCGGATATCAATCTAATTTTGTTAACAATAAAATAATGGAATTTAAAATTATAGAATACTTTAAAAAACAAAAAGCATTTGATTATGAAAGTGGAATTTATATTAACAAATTAGCAAAAGAATATACAAATAGCATATCTTTACAAAATTTAAATGCAAAAAAAATAATCCGTTTAAAAAGAGCTAAGTATTATTTAAGTAATAAGAACTTAGAAAATTCAAAAACAGAACAAAGAAAAATGGTAAAAACAGTAAGTTGGATAATTATTATATATATTTTAGTATTATTAATAATAAATACTTTATAAAATAAACACTTCTTATTATTTGTCATAAAATAATAGGAGGTGTTTTTTATATGAAAATAATAGAATATGATAGACAAAAAGCAAAAGAATATGCTAAAAAATGGGCATATCTTAGAAATCCAAGTTACTATAATTATGATAAATTAGGAGGGGATTGTACCAATTTTGTATCACAATGTATTTTAGAAGGTACAAAACATATGAACTATGAAAAAAATGGTTGGTATTATAAAAATGCAAATCAAAAATCTCCAAGCTGGACAGGGGTAGAATTTTTACATCAATTTTTAGTTAGCAATAAATCTGTTGGACCATTTGGAAGTATTGTAGAAATAAGTAAATTACAAATAGGTGATATTATACAAATTTCTTTTGATGGCAATATATATGGGCATAGCCTATTTATTATAGAAAAAAACGGAAATACTTTAGATGATATATATGTTGCAACACATACATTTGATTCGTATAGAAGAAGAGCATCTAGTTATCAATACAAACAAATTAGAATGATTCATATAGAAGGTGTACGAATTTGGTAAAATTCAAAAAATTACTTGTAAAATAAAGAAAAACAAGGTAAAATATATAAGAAAAATAACAATAAAAGGAGAAAACAATGTATTTAGTAGTTGGGCTTGGCAACCCAGAACAAGAGTATGGAAAATCAAGGCATAATATGGGATTTGATGCTATAAATCAAATTGCTAAGAATTATAAAATTTCACTAGAAAGAAAGAAATTTGATGCAATGATGGCAGATACTATTATAGAGAACAAAAAAGTAATACTTGTAAAACCACAGACCTATATGAATTTAAGCGGTACATCAATAAAGCAATTTGTGGATTTTTATAAAGTTCCAATGGAACAAATTATTGTTATTTATGATGATATGGATATTGAAAAAGGAAAGATTAAGATTAGAAAAAAAGGTCGGTTCAGGTAGTCATAATGGAATGAAATCTGTTCAAAAAGAGCTAGGAACAGATATTTTTCCAAGAATTCGTATTGGAATTGGAACACCAAATTATAAAAATGATATGGTAAATTATGTATTAGCTAAAATTCCAGAAGAAGAATATAACATACTAGAACAAGGAATTAAAAAAGCAAGTATAGCAGTAGTAGACATTATAAAAAATGGGATTGACCATGCCATGAATCAATATAATTAAAAATAGTTAATGTCAAAAGAAAGGAATTCAAGATGAAGGAAATCGTAATCAATGTAGATGTAAATGAAAATAAGACTGTAATGTTGGTAGAAAATGGTCATTTATTAGAACAGTATGAAGAAAATACCAATATTAAAAGATTAGAAGGAAATATCTATATTGGTAAAATTCAAAATGTGTTACAGGGAATGCAAGCTGCATTTGTTGACATAGGTGAGAAAAAAAATACATTTATTCATATAAAAGATATTTTACCAAAAGTGGATGCTAAAATAGAAGACCCAGAAGAAGGAGTCAAAAAGAACAATATAAAAGATATTGTAAAGCCAGGAATGCCAATTTTAGTGCAAGTAAAAAGGGATAGTACAAATAAAAAAGGTGCAAGAGTTTCTACTCATATTAATCTTCCAGGGCGTTTTTGTGTGATTATGCCTGGTGTTAAATTTGTTACTATTTCTCAAAAAATTGAAAATGAAAAAGAAAGAACACGTTTAATTGAAATTATAGAAAAACATATTCCACAAGGAATTGGAATTATAGTTAGAACATCAGCAGAAGGAAAAAAAGAAGAAGATATTGTAAAAGATATGAAACAAACTCTTCAAAAATGGGAAGAAATTAACAAAATAGCACAACAAAAAAAAGAAATACCAAAACTAGTTTATGAAAATTCTCATATTATTAAAAAAATTTTAGTAGATTTAATTGACCAAGATATTGCAAGAATAATTGTAAATAGCCAAAAAGAAAAGCAAGAAATTGAAGACATGTTAAGAGAAAATGGACAAGAAATTGAGGTTATATTGAAAAGACAAGAGAATATACTAGATTTATATGATTTGTCTACTCAAATAGAAAAAATAGGGAATCGAAAGATATGGTTAAAATGTGGAGGCTTTATTACTATTGATAAAACTGAAGCGTTAACTGCAATAGATGTTAATTCTGGTAAATATATAGGTACAAAAAGTTTAGAACAAACTGTTTTTACTGTTAATAAAGAAGCAAGTATTGAGATTGCAAAACAGTTAAGACTTAGAGATATTGGTGGAATCATTATTATAGATTACATCGATATGAAAGAAAAAGAGCATAAAGAAAAAATTATACAAATATTGCAAGAAAATTTAAAAAATGACCGTTCTAAAACACAAATTGTTGGATTTACCAAGCTGAATTTACTAGAAATGACAAGAAGACATATGTGTAGTAACGATTAAAACAAAGAAATAGGAGGAAAAAATATGGATTTTACAATGATTTTACCAATACTAATTGGTGTTGCTGTTTTATTTGTCGTACTAAAATTATTAGCGTTACCAATGAAATTAATTATTAAATTAGTGATTAATGGGTTAGTTGGAGGAATAATTATTTTTGTTGTAAACCTAATTGGGGCAAATTTTGGCTTTATGATTAACTTAAATTGGATTACAGCACTTATTGTAGGAATACTAGGTGTTCCGGGTGTAGTAATTGTAACAATATTACAGTTTGTATTATAAGAAAAGGATATTTTTATAATATGAAGGTGAATGCGTTTGAGGTTTACATCAATAAATACAAGTTAGTCGTTACATCTGTATAAGTTGTAATGACTTTTTATATTCTCTAATATCAAAGGTAATAATTAAAAAAATTTATTAAATTTGTTGTGGAATTAAACTAAAAAGATATGATAAAAATCAAAAAGAAAAAGCTAGCACAAGCGACAAAACTAAATGCTAATTTAATCCAAGATCTAAATTTATTATAGTATATTTTGCTATAAAAGTAAAGCAAAAAAGTTCAAATCTTTTGTCTAGAAATTTGAACTTTCTTGAAAATATTTTGATAAAAATTAATAGAAATTTTACCTAAAAAAGTCTATTGGAGAGCAAAAAGGATATTAGGGGCATTTTGTCCTAAACAGCAATTTGTAGTCCAACGGACCATACTGGCGAATAAAGGGCACTTAAAAATCCGCTTTATTCGGAGCAAATAAATTTACTCAAATTTTCTGAAATTCGCTTTCCCTATTTCAGAAAATATAAAAATAAGAAATGGAGAAAAATATGAGAGTAATTATGGATGAATTTGATAATGTATTTTAACCTTATTGAAAAATATTAGACAAATTAAAAATATTAAACATCAAAACTAAAAATGGAAAAGAGATAAGTCATAAAGATTTATGAAAAGCAATATCTGTTATGATAAAGAAACACCCTACATGTAGATGGAGAAGTGAAAAAATTAGAAGTAAAAAAGATATTACATTTTGTTTGAAGGATATCTATAGTTAGTATACGTATATTTTCAATCAAAAAAGAAACAAATAGATGCTGATATAGATTTCTTCAAAATGAGAATAGAAGTATATGAAGAATTTTTAAAAGTAAATTCTAAACCATTATGGAATGAAGATATAAGCTTTTTGGATTTAGAAAATTATTTTCACAGAAAGAAGGATACAATACATAGAGCAATGGTGAAAATGGCTAAAGAAAATTCAGGAAATACTTTTACTTATTATGATAATAATAAATTGCTTGTTTCAAAAGAAGGAATTGAATGGCTGTGTAAAAATTGTTTCAAGCAAAAGTATGTGGAACTATTAGAAGATTACAAAATGGAATTAACAGAAAAATACATTGAAGCAGGATATGTTTATGATGAATTTTTTGGAATGAATTAAAGGAGGTTTTGATTATGAAACATTATTTAAATCCAGATCAAAGAAGAAAAAGTATAAAAGTATGGGTTTCTGATGAAGAAAGAGCTTTAGTTGAAGCTAAGGCACACCATTATTGTTATAGAAGACTTGCACCATATATAAGAGATGCAGCAATTTATGAAAGAGTAACTAATGTAGAAGTAAAAGGAGAAAAAGAAATTCTTAATGCATATGCTGAGAATACTAGAGAAGTTAAAAGTATCGTTAAAGATATAAGACATATTTGTAAATTTGCTACACAAATTTCTGAAAGAGATAGACAAGAACTTTTACATCTAATGAAAGCCATATATAAAAAGCAAAATAAAATGCTAGATCTTATTGATAAAAAACTTGATTTAGAGGTATGGCAAGAAATTAATCGTAATAAAAGCAAATAAGAAAATAAATGGACTATATTTTCAGTATAGCCCTATTTTATAATCTAATAATATACATAAGAGTACGAAAAATTTCTTTCCAATATAGAAAATATAATCTGACAAATTAACTTAAAATAGTAAAAAAACATATAAAGGTTGACAAATAAATTTTTTTATTATATAAAGTAAGTAAATAAATTTATTTACTTACTTTTGAAAAGGTGGTGGATTATGAATCAAAGTGAGTTTGGAAAGTTACTCAGAAATAAAAGACAAGAACATCATAAAACTCAAGAAGAGATAGCAAATAGTATAAATAAAAACAAAATGTTAATAAGTGGAATGGAAACAGGAAAGAATAATCCACCTGTTGGCAATGATCTAAAAAAAATGATGGAATGTTTAGAGTTAAATGAAGAAGAGAAAAAAGAGTTTAAAATTATTGCTGCCCTTGAGAGAAGAACATTACCAAATGAGTTAATTACATTAGTACAGAATGACAAACGAATTATAGATATACTATATAAAATAAAAGAAAAGAAATTAACGAATGAAAAATATGAAAAAATAAATAAGATATTAAAATAAGATTAAAAAGTATACAAAATGGGGGAATTTAAAGTATGAATACAAATATCAATTCAAAAGCAAATTTAATATGGGAAGTAGCTACAAAATTAGTAGGAGTATATAAGCCACACGAATATGGAAAAGTAATATTGCCAATGACAGTATTAAAAAGATTTGATGATATATTAAAACCAACGAAAGAAAAAGTTTTGAAAGCATATGAACAATATAAAGATTTTGAAGTTAAAGAACAATTTTTAGTGGATGCTTCTGGCTATAAATTTTATAATACTAGTAAATATGATTTTCAAAAATTACTTGCTGATCCAGATAACATAGAAAGTAATTTTAAAAATTATATAAATGGATATTCAGATAATGTAATTGATATACTTAATAATTTTAAATTTGAAAATGAAATAAAGACAATGGCTGAGAATAGATTACTATATGTAGTATTAGAAGAATTTAATAGTAAAAAAGCATACATGGGATTAGATGAAGTAAGAACAGAAGATATGGGGTATATCTTTGAGGAATTAGTTAGAAAATTCTCAGAAAGCTATGATGAAGAAGCGGGTGCTCATTTTACAGCTAGAGATATTATTTATCTTATGACAGATTTATTAATTGTGGAAGAAAGAGAACTTTTAATAAATGAGAATAAAGTAAAAACTATTTACGATATGGCTATGGGAACATCACAAATGTTGGCTTGTATGACAGATAGGTTGAAACAATTAAATAAAGATGCTATTGTTGATTGTTATGGACAGGAATTGAATCCTGAAACTTATGCTATTGCAAAGGCAGACATGTTAATCAAAGGTGGAGAAGCAGACAATTTTAAGCAAGGAGATACATTAGATAATGATAAATTCAAAGGATATGAATTTGATTATATTATTTCAAATCCACCTTTTGGAATTGATTGGAAAAAGCAGAAGAAATCAATAGAAGATGAAGTCGCAAAAGGTAATAAAGGAAGATTTCCAGTTGGGACACCTAAAATTAGTGATGGACAAATGTTGTTTACTTTGAATGGGATAGCAAAACTAAAAGATAATGGTAAAATGGCCATTATTCAAAATGGTTCACCACTATTTAGTGGACAAGCAGGTTCTGGAGAATCTGAAATTAGAAAGTATATTATTGAAAATGACTGGTTGGAGGCAATAATTCAATTACCATCAGATTTATTCTATAACACAGGAATACCTACATATATTTGGTTGATTAATAAAAATAAAAATACCATGAGAGAAGGAAAAATACAATTAATAGATGCCTCAAATTGTTATGAAAATAGAAGAAAAAATATAGGAAACAAAAGAAAAGACATTAGTGATGAGTGCAAAAATCTCATATTAAAAGCATACAATGACTTTCAAAATAAAGAGTATAGTAAAAAACAAAAAAGTGTAGGAAGCAAAATATTTAAAAATTCTGATTTTGGATTTAGTAGAATAACAATTGAAAGTCCTCTAGTAGATGATAAACAAATGATAGTTAGGGATAAGAAAGGTAATATTAAACCTGATCCAAGTAAAAGAGATTTTGAAAATATTCCTTTAGGCGAAGATGTAAATGAATATTTTGAAAAAGAGATATTACCATATAATAAGGATGCTTGGATAGATGAGAAAAAAACTCAAATAGGATATGAAATATCTTTTACAAGATACTTTTATAAATATATAGAACCAGAAGATTCTAGTATAATTAAAGAAAGAATAAAGAAAAATGAAAAAGATATTATGAATTCTCTTGAAAAGTTATTTAAGGAGGATAAATAATATGAAAAAAATAAAAGATAGTAAAATTGAATGGATAGGAAATATTCCTGATGATTGGAATGTTAAACCAATAGGAGCATACTTTAAAGAAAGAAAAGAGAAAGTGTCAGATTATGAGTGGGTGCCATTATCTGTCACCAAACAAGGCGTTGTAAAGCAACTAGAAACAGCAGCAAAATCTGATGCACATGATGATAGAAAAAAAGTATGTAATGGTGATTTTGTTATTAATTCAAGATCTGATAGAAAACAATCTTGTGGTCTATCAGAGCTAGATGGATCAGTTTCTCTAATTAATATTGTACTTGAAAATAAAAATTTAGATAAAAACTATGTAAAACATCTTTTAAAAAATTATGGATTTGCTGAAGAATTTTATAGATGGGGCAATGGAATTGTTGCAGATCTATGGTCTACTAATTATCAGAAAATGAAAAAAATAATGATTCCGATACCGAATTTAGAAGAGCAAGCTAATATAGGTAAGTTTATTGACGATAAGATTCTTAAAGTAGATAATATTATTGAAAAGACACAAGAAACTATTGAAGATTATAAAAAATATAAAGTCTCATATATAAAAGAAGTCTTTGATGAAAATTTAAATAAGACAGACAAAATTGAAAATAAGAAAATAGGACAAATATCGACAGTAGTGACAAAACAAACTGGATTTGATTATTCTAGTACTATAAAACCGTCATTATTAGATTATCCAAATGATACTACTTTACCATACTTACAAACAAGACATTTCAAAGATAATTATTTTGAGTACACAACAGAGTTTTATATACCTATTGAAATAGCAAAATTATTCCCTAAAATTATTCTAGATAAAAAATGCCTGTTATTCTCAATTGTTGGAGCTAGTATTGGTAATGTAGCTATATTTCCAGGAACAGAAAAAGCATTTCTTGGTGGAGCGATTTGTAAAGTTGATCTATTTGATGAAGATTTGTATGAATATGTAAAGACATATATGGTTTCTGAATATGGACAACAACAGATTTTAAGCAAAATTAATTCTAATGCACAAGGAACAATAACTGTACAAAATGTTAGAGATTTTGTTATACCATTTCCAAATCCAAATACTCAGAAAAAAATTGTAAGTTTAGTTAATAATAAAATATATATTATTGATAATTTAATTAAACAAAAAGAGAACATTATCTTAGAATTGCAGAGTTACAAAAAATCGCTAATTTATGAGTATGTAACAGGGAAAAAAGAAGTAATAAATATAACATCAAGCAATTCAAAAGGAATAAAAATTAGTTGTAAAGATAATATCTTTGCACAAGCAATATTATTGTGCAAAATTATTGAAAAATTAAACAATTATAATTTAGGAAGAGTGAAGGCAGAAAAAACACTATATTTAATTGAGAAAGAAGTTGGATTTAATTTTGACAATAATTATGCAAGAGAAGCAGCTGGACCTTTATCAGAAGCAATATATAAATGTGAAGCGGTTATAAGTAAGAATAATAAATGGGTAAAAGTTAATAAAGTAAAAAAACATATTGAATATGAAATACTCTCAGACTTTAATAAATATAATCAATATTATAATAAATATTATTCGGGTTATGATGATAAAATAGAAAGAATAATAGAAATAATAAAAAATTGTTCAACAGATAAAGCTGAAATGATTGCAACTCTGTATGCATCATGGAATGATTTTATTATAAAAAAAGAAAAAATATCTAATTTAAAAATAGTAAAAGATGTAAGAGAAAATTGGAACGATACTAAGAAAAGATTTGATGAAAAGAAATGGTTAGATGTACTAGAAGAAATGAAACAAATTGGATTAACACCAAAAGGAAATGGAAATCTTACAATAATTAAGGAGCAATGATTATGGAAGAAAATGAAAGAAGATTTGAACAAGATATAGAAAGTTATTTACTATCAGAAGATGGTGGATATGTTAAAGGATATCCACAAGATTTTGATAGAGAATGTGCTTTAAATAAAAAAGATTTATTTACCTTCATAGAAAATTCTCAAAAGAATGAATGGGAAAGATATAAAAAAGCTTTTCCAGATGACTATGAGAGTAGATTTATAAAAAGACTTAATGAAGAAATTACTCAAAGAGGAATAATAGAGGTTATTAGAAATGAAATAAAAGACAGAGGATATAAATTCAAATTAGCATACTTCCAACCAGAAACAAGTTTGAATCCAGAAGATAGAAGATTATATGAAATGAATATTCTAAATGAAACTAGACAACTAAAGTATTCTACTCAAAATGAAAATTCAATTGATATAGTATTGCTATTAAATGGTATTCCATTAGTTGCTTTGGAGTTAAAAAATCAAATAACAGGGCAAGACTCAGAAAATGCACAAAAACAATTTATGTATGATAGAGATCCGAGAGAATTGATATTTAAATTCAATTCAAGAATAATAGTATATTTTGCTGTTGATCATTATGATGTGAAAATGACTACAAAATTAGCAGGACCGAATACAAGGTATTTACCATTTAATCAAGGTTCAAATGGGGCAGGAAATGTTGGGGGAGACGGAAATCCAACTAATACAGATGGTTATACTACGGATTATTTATGGAAGAATGTATTAAAGAGAGATTCTTTAATGGAAATAATTCAAAAATTCATACACCTAGAAGTTAAAGAAGAAATAGAACATAAAAATGGTAAAGAAAAAAAGATTGAAAGGAAAAATATAATCTTTCCTAGATATCATCAATTAGACGTTGTAAGAAAATTAATATGGAATGTTAGAGATTGTGGAGTTGGACATAATTATTTAATTCAACATAGTGCGGGTTCTGGAAAATCCAATTCTATAGCATGGCTTGCACATAGACTCTCAGGATTACATGACAAAAATAATAATGCAATATTTAATTCTATTATAGTTGTAACAGATAGAACGGTATTAGATAAACAATTACAAGATACAATCTATCAATTTGAACATCAGAAAGGTGTAGTTGTAAAAATAGATGATGATAAGACATCACAAGATTTAAAAAATGCTATAGATAATGGAAAAAGAATAATCATAACAACACTTCAAAAGTTTCCAGTAATATACAAAGATGTATCAGATACTGCCAGTAAGAAATTTGCTGTAATAGTTGATGAAGCACATTCAAGTCAAACAGGAAGTTCTGCTAAAAAGTTGAAAATAGCATTAGCAGATAGAGACGAGGCATTGAAAAAATATGCAAAGTTAGAGGCATTAGCAGAAGAAAATGAAAAAGATTATGAAGATAAAATAGTAGAAGAATTAGCTACACATGGAAAGCAAGATAATTTATCATTTTTTGCATTTACAGCAACGCCTAAGGGAAAAACGCTAGAACTGTTTGGTACAAAGCAAGAAGATGGAACTTTTAGACCATATCACATTTATAGTATGAGACAGGCTATAGAAGAAGAATTCATATTAGATGTATTGGCAAATTATATGACATATGAATCAATATATAAAATTGCAAAAAAGATACCAGATAATCCAGAAGTACCAGAAAATTATGCTACAAAATATATTAAAAAATTTGAAAGTTTACATGAGATTAATATAACACAAAAAACACAAATAATAGTTGAACAATTTAGAAAAGTAACTAAAAATAAAATTGGTGGTAAAGGAAAGGCAATGCTTGTTACAGCATCAAGATTACATGCAGTAAGGTATTTCTTTGAAATGAAGAGATATATACAAGAAAAAGGGTATGATGACTTAGATGTTTTGGTAGCATTTTCAGGAGAAGTTAAAGATGGAGGAGAAGCTTTTACCGAAAGTGGAATGAATAAGACTAAAGATGGCAAGAAAATAAAAGAATCTCAGACAAAAGAATACTTTCATAGTGATGAATTCAATGTGTTAGTAGTTGCCGAAAAATATCAAACAGGATTTGATGAACCATTATTGCATACAATGTTTGTGGACAAAAAGTTGTCTGGAATAAAAGCTGTACAAACATTATCAAGATTAAATAGAATGTGTAAAGGAAAAGATGATACATTAGTAATTGATTTTGTAAATAAAGCAGAAGATATTCAAGAAGCTTTTAAGCCATTTTATGATGTTTCAGTTTTAGAAAAAGAAACAGATCCAAATGTTATATATAATAAATTAAATATATTGAAAAGTTATAAATTGTGGTATGATGATGATGTAGAAAAATTCTGCAAAATGTATTTGAAAAATGGAAAACAAAATGAAAATGATTTTGGAAAATTAACGAGTTGTGTTAAAGAAACAGTTGATTTATATAATAAATTAGATATTGAGCAAAGAGAAAGTTTTAGAAAAGAAGTCAAAAGTTTTAATAGATTTTATTCATATATAACTCAAATAGCATATATGGGTGATGAAGAGTTACACAAAATTTATATGTATTTAAGATACGTAGAAAAATTATTACCAAAGAACAAAATAGATGTAATAGATTTAGAAGGAACAGTTAAACTTACATACTACAATTTAAAGCAAACTTTTGATGGAAGTGTATCATTAAGAAAAACAGAAGAAACACCTGGAATGATAAAACCACAAGGAGCAAAAGTACAAATAGCAGTATTACCAGAAAAGAGATTACTCGATGAAGTAATCCAAAAAGTAAACGAATTATATTCTGGACAATTTACAGATGGAGACAATCTCATAGTAGAAAATCTTATGAATACTATTATGGAAGATAAAACAATTAAAAACTTAGCTAAAAATAATAATGAAGATATGTTTACAAAATCAGTATTTCCTAAAGTATTTAGTGAGAAAACAGCCAAATGTTATAAAGAAAGTGCAACTTCATATAAAAAGTTATTTGAAAATAAAGAATTCTATGATGCAATTATGAATTCTTTAGGAAATGTTATTTATAGATTAATGAAAAATGAGTATGATGAAGATAGCAAAGAACAAGATGATAATCTAAAAGTAGCAGAAGATAGTGAAGAGTATAAATTGGAGGAGTAAAAATGAATCAAAATGTTGTAACAATGATATTAAAGAATGGGACACCTACAGGAATTGTACAATGTAATTTAGATGAATGGATAGGCATAAGTTATAAAATTCCTAGGAATAGGTTAAATGAAACAAAAGAACTTAAGAATATTAACAATACAGGAGTATATATATTATTTGGAGTGGATGAAGAAACAGGTGAAGATAGAGCATATATAGGAGAAGCAGAAGATATATATAAAAGATTAACTCAACACAACAAAACAAAAGATTTTTGGAATGATTGTTTAGTATTCGTTAGCCAAAATAATTCTTTAAATAAAGCACATATAAAATTTATTGAAAATAAGTTATATAATAAAGCAAAGGAAGTAGAAAGATTTATTATTGAAAATGATATAAAACCAACAAAATCTTCTTTAGATGGTGCAGATGAGATAAGAGCAGTAAAATTTTATGAAAAAATAATATTATTAACAGCCGTATATGGGTATCATATTTTCGATAAAATTTTAACAGTACAAGAAGTAAGTGAAGAAGAAATTTATTATATAAATTCTATTGGATTGAAAGCAACTGGTACACAAACAGAAGAAGGATTTATAGTTTTTAAAGGTTCACAAAGTAGTGAGGAATTTAAGAAAGCTAGTACCCAATCATTAAGAAATAAATGGAATGAGTTAAGAAATCAAAAGATAGTAGATAATGGTATATTTTTGAAGGATATAATATTTTCTTCACCATCCACAGCTGCAGCTATGATATTAGGAAGAAATGCAAATGGTTTAAGAGAATGGAAAAACAAAAATGGGAAAAGCTTAAAAGAAATTATGAACAATGAGTAACAAAACATATACTATTTTAGAAATAATTATATAAAAATTAAATAAAACTTTCTTTTTTGGAAATAATATGATATAATATTATTGTAGTGAAAAGGAGAGTTTTTATTATGTTAGGAGAAAAAATAAAATTATATAGAGAAAGTAGAAATATGACACAAGGTGAAATTGCAGATATATTAGGAGTGAAATCAGCGACGATTTCAAAATATGAAGCAGGAACAATAGAACCTAATATTGAATCATTAAAGA
This sequence comes from uncultured Clostridium sp., assembly GCA_947363765.1. Taxonomy (GTDB): domain Bacteria; phylum Bacillota; class Clostridia; order TANB77; family CAG-508; genus RGIG8482. The sequence continues at coordinate 44,547 of CANAQC010000008.1, forward strand.
AACTAGCTGATTTGTTTGAAGTATCTATTGATGAATTAATTAAAGAAGATGATTTTGATATATCAAAAATAAACATTCTAGAAGTATTAAGAGAACAAAAAAATATGAAATTAAAGGGTAATTTATATCATAATACTCAAATAACATTTGCATATAATACAAATCATATTGAAGGAAGTAAGCTTACAGAAGATCAGACTAGATATATTTATGAAACTAATACATTATTAGCAGAGAAAGACTCAATAACAGATTTAGATGATATTTTGGAAACAGCTAATCACTTTAAATTAGTAGATTATATGTTAGAGATAGCAGACAAAAAATTAACAGAAAAGATGATAAAAGAATTTCATAAAATACTAAAAGAAGGAACATCAGACACCAGAAAAGATTGGTTTGTAGTAGGAGATTATAAAAAGTTAGCTAATGAAGTAGGTGGATTAAAAACTACGGATCCTAAAAATGTTGAGAGAGATATGAAAAAACTATTAGAATGGTATGAATCTTTAAAACAAGTAACTATAAATGAAATAATAGAATTTCATGCAAAGTTTGAGAAGATACATCCATTTCAAGATGGAAATGGCAGAGTAGGCAGAGCAATTGCTTTTAAAGAATGCTTGAAAAATAATATTGTACCATTTATTATTTTGGATAAAGACAAATTGTTCTATTATAGGGGATTAAATCAATATCAAAGTAATAAAGAAAAAGGATATTTAATAGACACTTGTTTAAATGCACAAGATCAATATACAGAAATGATTAGATATTATATTGGAAGTAAATAAGAAAATAATATGGAAATATTTAATTACAAATTTATTTTGCTTTTTTGATAATAATATAAAAGCTTTGATAGAATTTTATATGAGGAGAAAAAATGGAAAAAAAAGACTTAGTTATTGAAGTAGAAAAAATTGCAGAAGGAATAATAAATAAAAAGTATCAAAAGGAATATAAAGATTTAATAATTGAGAATTATATTAAGTTTTTAGATAATGAAAAGGAAGTAACAGATAAGCAAAGATTATTAAAAATATTAGAGAATGTAAAATGGTATTCTAATGAAAATATAGATAAATTTTTCTCTAACACAATTACAGAGATTCTAAATAGAACAATAGGAGACTTATTCTGTATAAGTAAAAACAAAAGAACAAGTAGTTGTTATAGTATTATTACCAATTTACTAATGCAAGGTAAGTTAGAAGAAGATAATGTAATGATTTATGATAAAAAAACGAACACTTTAGAACACAAAGAAATAGCAAAAAATTCTACTATACTAATTATGGATGACTATTCAGGAAGTGGAGAAACTATTATAAATATGGCTAAAGCTATAGAAAAGGAATATTCAAACAATAAAGTACTAATTCTATGTTATGTATGGCAAGAGAAAGCAATAAAAATAATAAAAAGAGTAAAAAATATTTTTGATAAAAAACTTAAGAATAATTATGAAATTGTTGAAAAAGGAATTGTATTAGAAGATTCTTACAAAGAAAAATTCAATATAGACAATAATACTATTAATTACATAAAAGGTATTTGTGAATGTTGCCAACAAGCTAATATTAGATATGGATATAGAAGAACAGGGGCAATGTTAACGTTTAATGGTATATCACCGAATAATAATATTTCGATGCTATGGAACAATCATATAAAATATAATAATTCTAGGTGGTTCCCTATTTTTAATAGAGAATATTCATTAGAATTATTAATAAGAAAGAAAAATGAATATTTAATAAAAAATAAGACCGAAATACTCGAATTATATAAAGAATCATTTTTGAAAAAAGATATAACATATGAGGAATTTAAAGTCTTAATTATCTTATTTAATACATATAGCATTAGAAAAGAGTATATAAAAGAAGCATTAGGATTTGACACATTAGAAGAAGTTACAGAAATTATTGAAAAATTTGTAAGTTATGGTATAATAACATATAATATAGAAAATATCTTACAGTTTACTGACAGAAAAGTTATTAACGAAATGAGAAGAATAGACGAAAGAATTTCTAGAAGTGTAGGAATTATAAAAGGTACAAGGAAACAAATTTCTAAAATTAAGCCTTTGGAATAGTAAACGAGTCGTTTACAATGTTTTTAGGTATTTAAATTGTGTTATTAGTATTTACCAAATTTTATTCTAAAATTTGTAAATACTAACAATTCAAACTTTAATTTTG